>NZ_JASCQJ010000017.1:0-73429 GCF_033043255.1 Clostridium lamae
GATTAATATGTATAACATATGATAAAGATATTAATATTAATTCTAAAGATGACTCTTTTATGGATGAGATCGTAAATAAAATAAGTATAATAGTAAAACAAATTAAGAATAAAGATGAGATAGAATCTATAATAAAGAAAAAAGATGAATTAGAATCTATTATTGAATTAGAATCTATAAAGACAGACTTTTTTGCTAATGTTTCTCATGAATTTAGAACACCAGTTAATGTAATACTTTCTATTGTACAGTTATTAAATACATATATTAAAGATACAAGTAATATTAATAATGATAAATGTAGAGAATATTTAAGTGCTTTAAAACAAAATTCATATAGATTATTAAGGTTAGTTAATAATATTATAGATATAGCAAAGATAAATAATAATGCTCATAATTTGAAATTAGAAAATCATAATATTGTTAGTATAGTAGAAAACGTAACTATGTCTACAGTAGAATATGCAAAAGATAAAAAACGAAATATAATTTTTGATACAGATGAAGAGGAAGTAATCTTAGCTTGTGATCAAAATATGATTGAAAAAATTATTCTTAATTTAATATCAAATGCAATTAAATTCTCAAATAACAATACTGATATAGAAATAAAAATAAATACAAGATTAGATTTAAAGAGAGTATTTGTATCTATTAAGAATTATGGGGAAGCTATAGAAAAATGTGATAGAGAAAAGATTTTTGGAAAATTTACTCAGGTAGATGATTTATTTATTAGAAGAAATGAAGGATGCGGAATAGGACTATTTTTAGTTAGAAAATTCGTTGAGATTCATAATGGTAAAATATATGTAGATGATATAGAAGAGGCTACTCAGTTCACATTCTATCTGCCTATAGAAACTATAGATGAAGAGTATATATATAATGAAATAGTTGATGAAAATAATATTGCAGAGAAATGTAGTATTGAATTTTCTGATATATACTCATAATAAGAATTGGAAATATTATACTAAAGTTAGTTTACATAATAAAATTTAACCAACACTTATATCCATAGAGATATAAGTGTTTTTTATACTATTTAATTAATATAGAAAGAGAAGAGTTTAATAAGTACTTTAATACCATTTTTAGATAAATCTCATATAATATCTATGAAAAACTATCATAGGATGTGTAGAGATATGTCCATAATAAGTAAATTACTTTATAGGACAATTATTAGTTGTGGAGGAATTGTAGAAAATAATTTTAACAAAGAAACTAAGAACTTTAAGAAAGTAAATGAGGACGTTTTATTTAATATTTTAAATAAAAATGCGTCTAGTCTAATAGGAGAGAGATTTAAGTTTAAGAATATACTTTCAGTAAGTGATTTTAAAGAAAAAATGCCATTAGTTGAATATTCTTATTATGAGAAATATATTGAGCGTATGGCTAATGGTGAAAAAAATATACTAATAACTGATAAGGTTGAGTATTTTGGTCATACTTCAGGAACTACAGGTAAGCAAAAGTTAATACCTGTAACAAAGTCTAGTAGACTTAGGGCAGCAAAATATATGGCATTATTAGTCACAAGATTCTCTTATAATAATTTTAAAGAATATTGGAATTATGGTAAGGGGTTAATGATAGCTGATACTGTTAAAACTGATTACACTAAGGGAGGTATCCCTATTTGCTCAGCTACATCTGGTGGAATGAATAGCATAAAAAGCATTTTACCTTATTTATATACTTCACCATATGAAGTGATGGGGATTAAGGATAAGGAAGTGGCACTTTATTTGCATGTACTTTTTGGATTAAGAGAAAAGGGATTATTATATATATCTGGAGTATTTATTTCTAATATCTTAGACCTATTAAGAATAATGGAAAAGAATTCTGATATGTTAGTAAGAGATATACGTAAAGGAAGATTAAGTAAAACATTGAATATAGATGAAGAAACCAGAAAAGCATTAAATAAGTATTTATCACCAAATGCAGCTAGGGCAGATGAATTAGAGAGAGAATTCAAAAAAGGTTTTG
Organism: Clostridium lamae; assembly: GCF_033043255.1. Classification (NCBI taxonomy): domain Bacteria; kingdom Bacillati; phylum Bacillota; class Clostridia; order Eubacteriales; family Clostridiaceae; genus Clostridium; species Clostridium lamae. The sequence goes on from NZ_JASCQJ010000017.1 coordinate 2,008, forward strand.
ATGGGATTTGTAAAAGAGTATGGCCAAACTTTCAATATATAGCTTCAGTTACAGGGGCTAATTTTGCAATTTATGATGATATGGTAAATTTTTATACAGGATATTCTCCTATATATTCACCTTGTTATGCAGCAACAGAAGGGATTATAGGTATAAATCCATATGGTAAGAATATAAGATATGTGATAATACCAGACACAGTTTTTTATGAGTTTATATCTTCAGAAGAATTGAGCAAAAAGAATCCTACAACACTTTGTGCAGATGAGCTAGAATTAGGAAAAAGTTATGAATTAGTTATTACTACCTATAGTGGACTTTATAGATATAGGTTAGGTGACGTTATTAAGGTAGTAGGTTTTTATAATAATTCACCTGAAATAGAATTTTTATATAGAAGAAACCAGATATTAAATATGGTATCAGAAAAAACAACAGAGGAGCATTTAACTACAGCTATCAAAAATACAAAAAATAAACTTAAACTAAATTTAATAGACTATACAGCTGTAGCTGATAATTCTACAACACCTGGTAGATATAAGTTTTATTTTGAAATTAAGGGAAAAATCACTAAAGAATTAGTCAGAAATATTGAGGAAAATTTAGATAAGGAACTTGAAAATTGTAATTTAGCATATAAAAGATTTAGGAAGAAAAATGGACTAGCTATGACAAAGGTAATAATACTTGAAGAGGGAACTTTTAATAAGGTGAAGGATTTTTTATTAACAAAAGGAGTTTCAAAAAATCAAATTAAGATTCCAAGAGTAGTCACAACAAATAAAAAAGTTTTAGGTATTATTGAAGATAATAAACTATTATAAATTAAATAATATTTCTTAAAAAAGTTACTATATCTTATAGTAGCTTTTTTTATAGATTTGAAATTAATATAGCATTATTTAGAGTATATTAATAAATTAAGTCTCTGTAATATTTTGGATAGATAAAAATCATTGACAAAGATTACTTGCAAATATAGAATTAGTATCATAAGTAATTGAAAATCATTAACAATTAAGAATTGGAACCATAAAAAATAATGATATAATTGGAGGATTATTATGAAGTTAAAAAAATTAAGTACTGTAATTATTGCATGTGCATTTCTAATGGTGGGATGTTCAGGTACAAAAACAGGTGAAAAAAGTGCATCTGAAATAAACAATAATGAATCAGGAAGTTATCCAATGACGATTAAGCATGCATATGGAGAAACTGTAATTGAAAAAAAACCAGAAAATATTGCAACAATTTCTTGGGGAAATCATGACGTACCTTTAGCATTAGGAATTGTACCAGTAGGAGTATCTAAAGCTAATTATGGTAAAACAGATGAAAATGGTTTATTACCATGGACAGCTGAGAAATATAAAGAATTAGGAGTAGAAAATCCAGTTGCTTATGATGATATAGATGGTTTAAATTATGAAGCTATAAGTGAGTCTAATCCAGATATTATATTAGCTGCATACTCAGGTATAACACAAGAGGAGTATGATTTGTTAAGTGAAATTGCACCTGTTATTCCATATCCTGAACTTCCTTGGCAAACACTTTGGAGAGAACAAATAACGATGAATTCTACTGCAATAGGTAAAAAGGATGAAGGCGATAAATTAGTTAAAGATTTAGATAAATTAATAGAAGAAAAGACTGGTGAGTATAGTCAACTTAAAGGTAAAAAAGCTGTATTCTGCTTTTTCAATCCATCAGATTTAGGAAAATTTTATATATATCTGCCAACAGATCCTCGTGCAGCATACTTAACTGATTTAGGATTAGAATTACCTGAAAGTGTTAATGAAATTGCAAATGGTTCAGATAGTTTCGCTATTGAGATTAGTTCTGAAAATATTGATAAATTAACAGATGTAGATTTGATAATAACTTATGGAAATGAAACATTAATAGAACAATTACAAGCAGATAGTTTATTAGGAACTCTTCCAGCAATAAAAAATGGTTCAGTTGCAATTATAGAAGATGGTTCTGCGTTAGCAGCATCAGCTACTCCTAGTGCATTATCTATTCCAGCTACAATAGATGAATTTTTAAAGATACTAGGAGAGGCAGCAAATAAGTAGAATGAAACATAAAAAAACAATAGGAATATATTTAATAAGTTTTATTTGCCTAGGTTTATGTATAATAGCATCACTAGCATGGGGCTCAAAAAACGTTGAATTATCTCAAATGATAAATGCTTTATTAAATAGCAGTGATATGTCTTTTTCGGCATTAGTTGTACGTGAGCGTATTCCTAGAACTATTTTTAGTATTATAGCAGGGGCTTCACTTGGAATATCAGGAGCCCTTATGCAATCTATCACTCGTAATCCTATCGCAGACCCTAGTATTTTAGGTGTAAATACAGGTGCTTCTTTATTTGTAGTAGTAGGAATTGCATTTTTTAATATAAATACGCCTAATCAGTACATATCGTTTGCGCTTATTGGTGCAGCTATAACAGCAATATTTGTTTACGGAATATCATCTATTGGAACAGGTGGTATGACTCCTATAAAACTTGCTTTAGCAGGAGCTGCTACGAGTGCAGCCTTATCTTCTTTAATAAGTGCAATTATTCTTCCGCGTGCAGATGTAATGAATTCATATAGGTTTTGGCAGGTTGGAAGTGTAAGTGGTGCTACTTGGGAAGGGATAGGTGCAATATTACCATTTTTAATAATAGGAGCAATTATAAGTATATTAGCAACACCGGCATTAAATGCCCTAGCATTAGGTGATGAAGTTGCAACTGGATTAGGTATAAATACAGGATTTGTCAGGCTTATATGTGCAATAGCAGGAGTAATATTGTGTGGTGCAATAACTGCAATAGCAGGACCAATTGCTTTTGTGGGGCTAATGATACCGCATAGTATACGTCTTATTTTTGGTTCAAATATGACAAGTATAGTTCCTATGTCAGCTATAGGAGGGGCAATGCTTTTAACTATTTCAGATGTTATAGGAAGAGTAATCGGAAGTCCAAGCGAACTTGAAGTAGGAATTATTACTGCATTTTTAGGCGCACCAATCCTTATTATGATTGCTAGGAAAGCGAAGGTGAGGGCTATATGATAAATACAACTAACACTATGATAAAAGAAGGTTACAAAAAAAGAAAAACTAGGTTATTTAGTGTTACTATAGCACTTATTATTTTGACTATTTGTCTTTGTGCTATGATGCTTTTATATGGAGAAACTAAGTATCCATTAAGCACTGTTATAAGAGTTCTTAGTGGGGAACAAATACAGGGGGCATCATTTGCGATTGCAACACTACGTTTGCCAAGAATGCTTTGTGGGCTTTTAGTTGGTTTTGCTTTCGGGATAGCAGGAAATACATTTCAAACAATGCTTAGAAATCCATTAGCTAGCCCTGATATTATAGGTATAACTTCAGGTTCTAGTGTTGCAGCAGTATTTTGTATATTAGTTCTTCATATGAGTGGAATTAACGTTTCTATAGCTGCATTAATTTCTGGACTTATAGTATCAATTATTATATATACATTATCTAAAGGCTCAGGATTTTCAGGGGCTAGATTAATACTAATAGGAATCGGTATGCAAGCAATGATAAATGCATTTATCTCTTTTTTACTACTAAAAGCTTCACAGAATGACGTAGCAATTGCTCTTAGGTGGTTGAGTGGTAGTTTAAATGGAATGCGTACGAAAGATGTTCCAATATTATTTGTCATTGTAGTTATATTTGGAGGTATAATTTTATTCCTAACGAAGCATCTTCAAATATTAGAACTCGGGGATGAATTTGCGACTACTCTGGGAATTAAAATAAATTTAATTAGAATTATATTAATTTTAAGTGCGGTATTTTTAATTGCTTTTTCAACTGCTGTTACAGGACCAATAGCCTTTGTTGCATTCTTGTCAGGACCGATAGCATCAAAGCTTGTTGGACCAGGATCAGCAAATGTTTTAGCAGCAGGTTTAGTTGGAGCAGTATTAGTACTTGGAGCAGATTTGATTGGGCAATTTGTATTTAGTACAAGATTCCCAGTAGGTGTGGTTACAGGAATGTTAGGAGCGCCATATATGCTATTTTTACTAATAAGTATCAATAGAAGGGGGCAAGCATAATGAATAAAAAACAACAAGTATTCAAAGCACAAAATATAATAGCAGGGTATGATAAAAAGATTATAATTGATGGAATAGATATAACTATTCCTAGCAATAAGATAAGTGTTATTATAGGAGCAAATGCATGTGGAAAATCAACTTTATTAAAAACCCTTGCAAGGCTTATTAAACCTAATTCTGGAGAGATTATAATTGATGGTAAGAAGATAACTGCAATGCCCTCTAAGCAATTAGCAAAAGTATTAGGATTATTACCTCAATCTCCAGTAGTTCCGGAAGGAATAACTGTTTGGGACTTAGTTTCAAGAGGTAGATTTCCATATCAATCATTTTTAAAAAGTATGGATAAAACAGATTTTGAAGCAATAGAAGAATCACTTGAAATAATGGGGATAACAGAGCTTGCTAATCGGAGTGTAGATGAATTATCCGGGGGACAACGTCAGAGAGTTTGGATTGCTATGGCACTTGCTCAACAAACAGATATACTTCTTTTAGATGAACCAACTACATACCTTGATATTACTTATCAAGTAGAGATTCTTGATTTGTTGACAGATTTAAATCGTAAAAGGGGTACTACTATTGTTATGGTACTTCATGATATAAATCTATCTGCAAGATACGCAGATTATATATTTGCTCTTCGTCAAGGAAAATTAATTGCTGAAGGTATACCATCTGAAGTTATAACATCAGAATTAATTAATAATGTGTTTGGTTTAGATTGTATGGTTATAGATGATCCAGTATCTCAGTCACCTTTTATAGTACCAAGAGGAAGACATCATGTTAACAATTAAAAATGTTAAATTTAAAAGCAATAGAGTTAAGTCTATTGCTTTTTTGTGTATAAGGGGTTCCAAAGTCTAATATATACATTTTATATATTTCATATTTTATCCGATTTTTTTTAGTAATAGGTAATGATATTATACATATATTTTTTAGGTCATTTGAATAAGATTAGTAATAGAATAATTAATTATCAATTGAAGAGAGGGATATAATGTATGATGTTATTGTTATAGGGGCAGGGATATCAGGACTTACAGCAGCAGCTTTACTATCAAAACGAAACTTGAAAGTTTGTGTAGTAGAGGCTCAATACAAACCAGGTGGGTCTTGTGGGATATTCAAAAGAGGAGATGTTGTCTTTGAACAAGGTTCAGCAATGATATATGGATTTAATAATAGGGGATTTAGTCCACATAGATTTGTTTTTAATGCACTAGAAGAGCCAATAGATATTATAAAGCATGACGAGTTATATGCTATAAATTTTGGAGAACATAGAATAATATTTTATGAAGATATAAATATGTTTATTGATGAGTTAGTAAAAGTATTTCCAAATGAAAGAAAAAACTTTAAAAGGTTTTATTCAGATTTATCCAAGAGATATTTAAAAATTATAGCAGAAGATCCAAAGTTTATTTCACCAGATGCTATGAAAAAAGAAGTGGGATTAAAATCCTTATTAAAGCATCCTATTGAATATATACGTTTCTTGGGTTATATGAATAAAAATACAGAAAGTATTTTAAAAAAGTATTTTAGAGATCCAAATGTATTTAATTTATTCGATAAGCTGACATCTACATACTGTTATACTACTGTTAAAGAAACACCAGCTATACTATCTTCTATAATGTTTGTAGATAATCATTTTGGGGGTAGCTATTATCCAGCAGGATCAACATTGAATTTAGTAGGAAAACTAGAAAAAGTGATAGAAGAAAGTAATGGAAAAATGATGTATAGCAGTGAAGTAGAAAAAATAATAATAGAGAATAATACATCTACAAAGGTTAAGCTAGATAATGGAGATACTATAAGTGGTAAATATATTATTAACTCAGGAAATGTTTGGAATCTATATAATAAATTGATAAAAGATGATTCAAGTGAAGAAATGAAAAAGTGGGCAAATTCCTTAGTGCCATCATATCCATCAGTAGTAATATTTGCACTTGTAAAAAAAGAAGTTATTCCAAGTGGAACACTACCTATTGAAATGCTAATAGGTGATAAAAGTAGATTAGAGGAAGGAGAAATTACTGTTTATACTTTAAGTATAGATGATAAAACGCTTTGTCCAGAAGAATACCATACAATAATGGCTATAGGACCTAGTTTTAAAGAATGGCCAAAAGGTTTTAAGAATAATTATAAAACAGAAGAATATAAAAAAATGAAAGAAATCGAGAAAAATAGAATGTTAAATGTTTTAGAAAAAAGATTTCCTGGATTTAAAGAAGGTTTATGCCATGTAGAAATAAGCACACCTACTACTTTAAACAGATATGTATTAAAAGAAGGTGGTAGCGTAGCAGGACCTAAGCAAAAGTTAGGACAGCATATGAATAAAAGATTAAAAGCTAAAAGTGAGATAAATAATCTCTTTAATTGTGGAGAATCTACTGTTATGGGAACAGGAACGCCAGCTGTTACAATATCTGGAGTTAGTGCTTCTAATCTTATATTAAGAGAATTAGGGATTGAAGAATTTGAATATAAAGAAGACATGAAGAATTATGTTAATATAGTAAAAAAGCCATTTGAATATAGTCAAATGAAAATAGGAAGAAATAAAAATGAAGACAAGCTTGCTAAATTAGCTCTAGAATGTGAGTTCTGTGAGAAGCCATTATGCGAGAAAAAGTGTCCATATAAGCTTTCTATTAGAGATATAAATAGAAGGGTTGCAGTAGGCAATTTTTATGGAGCAAAGAAAATATTAAAAGCTAATAATACTAACCCATGTTTAACATGTATAAGTAGGGAATGTGAAAAGTATTGTATTAGAAAGATAAAATCTAAGGAAGTGAAAATAAGTGAAATAAATACTAAACTTGAGGAGCTATAAAAAATGTACATTCTTCAAATTAAAAATCTGCATAAAAAATATAATGACTTAGAAGCTATTAAAGGTATAAATTTATCTATTAAAAAGGGAGAAATATATGGCTTATTAGGTCCAAATGGAGCAGGTAAAAGTACGTTAATTAAAATTATTTCTGGAATTGAAAATATAACTTCTGGAGAAATAATATTTGAAGAAAAAGACACTAATATTAATAAGTACAAAATGAATATTGGTTTATTGCCACAGGATATAGCTATTTATGGTGAGTTTACAGCTAGAGAAAATGTATCATTCTTTTGCTCTCTATATGGGTACAAGGGGAAATCACTAAAGATAAGAGTAAATGAAGCTTTGGAATTTGTTGGACTTTTAGATTTTCAAAACAAGAAATCAAATGAGTTTTCTGGTGGAATGAAGAGAAGGTTAAATATGGCATGTGCAATAGCGCATAATCCTAAATTAATAATAATGGATGAACCAACTGTTGGTATAGATCCACAATCTAGAAATCATATCTTAGAATCAGTGAAAAAAATAAAAGCAGAAGGAACTACAATAATATACACCTCGCATTACATGGAAGAAGTCGAAGAACTATGTAATAATATTTCAATTATGGATAATGGAAAAATAATAGCTCAAGGAACAAAAGAATATTTAAAAAGTAGCTTTATCAAAGAAAATAGTTGCACCATAAATCTTAAAAGACAAGTTTATAATATAAAAAAACAAATTAGTAAGATACAAGGTGTAAAAAAAATAGAAGTAAATGATAGAGTAATAAGGTGCTATTACTCTAAAGATGCTAATGTGCTTCCATACATTATGAATACTATATTTAATAATAATGGAATTATAGAAAGTATAAGAAGTGAGGTTCCTACATTAGAAAGCGTATTTTTACAATTGACAGGTAAACAATTAAGAGATTGAAATAACTGTGAGGTATGTATGATATTAGTTAGTTTAATAGAAAAGGAAGTTATTTATTTTTTTAGGAATAAATCTAATGTTGCTACAATGTTTATTTTTCCAGTGGTTCTTATACTAATTATGGGATTTTCATTAAACGGCCTTATGAACGTAGATAAAAATATATTTGAAAATCAAAAGGTCTATTACAAGATTAATTATATAAATGGAGATACAAGATATTTAAATATATTCTTAAGTTTTAAAGCTGAATATGAAACAAATATGAAAGTAGAGTTTATAGAGATATATGATGAAGGTGATGGAAAAAGGAATGTAAATAATTATAATGGATTAGCTTATATAGAAATAAATGAAGCTAATTATAATTTTTATAGAAATGAAAAAAAGGAAAGTACATCACAAAAAATATTCAGAAGTATTTTTGATAACTTTTTAGAAAGATATGCTGTAATTGAAGAGATGACAATTAAAAATCCAATGGGTATAGATGATTTAATAAAAGAAGAAAGCAGTATAAAGATAAATGAAAGTGGAATAGCTACTAATGGAATAAGTTCATTTGCTTATTATACATTTGCTGAACTAGTATTAATAATATTATATATTTCACAGATAACAAGCATATCAATGTATATAGAAAGATTTGAAAATACATTGAATAGATTAAGAATTACTAAAGCAAGTAATCTTAGTATTATAACATCAAAGATTGTTTTGGGAATGATTATAGGAATTATTCAAGTGATTGTTGTATATTTCATTAGTAGGTTTATTTTGAAAATTAATTGGGGAGATAATTTAGTAGAAATAATAATGGTGTTAATTGCTTTGATAATTTTCAGTTCTATTTTAGGTATAGCTGTGAGTCTAGTGTTTAAAGATAGTAAAACAGCAAATAGTTTAATAAACTCTCTATTAATAGTTTTAGGCTTCTTAGGGGGAGCATATCTTCCCATATCACTAATAAAATCAAATATAATAACAAATATATTATGTCAAATAACACCTACATATTGGGCAAATATATCTTTATTAAGTTTAAGTTCTGGCATTTTAACTAATTATCCAATAATATCAGTGATAATAAGTTTAGAATTATCATTAATATTATTTGCATATGCATTAATAGCAAGTAAGCGAGAGTAGGTGTAAATATTGATTAAGATAATGATAAATACAATTAAAATATTATTTAAGAAAAAAAGTTTTATTGTTATGTCAATAATTGCTCCTTCCATTATTATTGTTCTATTTAGTTTTGCATTTGGAAGAGATGTGAATTATAGAGTAGGTATAATTGATAATGATAAAAATTATATTTCCAATGAGATAATTCAAACTATAGATGATATAGATAATGTAGATGTCGTAGATATAAGTAGAGATAATTATGAAATATTACTTATATCTCATCAAATTCAAATGGTAGTTTCCATAGAAGATGGATTTAGTAATAAAGTGCTTAATTTGGAGCCGGTAGAAATTCCATTAAAGTCAATCTCAAATAGTGATATTAAAGAAACTATAGTATCAATTATAAAGTTAAAGGTAGATAATTTAAGTTTAATAGCTAAAATAAGTAATAAAAATATAGATGTATTTAAAGAAAACAATGAAGGTTACAAAGAAAATATAATTAAATATAATTTAAATAATATTGAAAGCTCCAGACCATCTATAGAAAACTCTTTAGGAATGGTTATAATGATGATATTTATAAGTGGTTCAGCTATAGCAAGTTTTTTAATTGAAGATGATGAGAATGGGACAAGAGAGAGGGTTTTAGTTAGTGGTATTAAACCACAAAAATATTATTTGGCTTTAATTATAGTGTTTTACTTATTATCATCTATAAGTAGTATTATATATTATTTCCTATGCAAATTACTAAACATAGATTTTAAAGTTATTAATCCGAATTACTTTTTAATTGTTATGCTATTATTAAATTTAGTTGTCATATCTTTTAATTTATTTATAGTTAGCTTTACAAAGAACAGATATATTACAAATATAATTAATATATTAACGGTGATACCAACATGTATGATGTCAGGTTTGTTTTGGGACTTTGAAATTATGCCAAATTCTATTCAAAGAATAGGAAGCTTACTGCCACAAAGATATGTTATTAAGGCCATTGAAGATTTACAGGCTTACTCTGGCTTAAGTTCTATTTATGATTATATTTTTTATATGATAGCTTTATCTTTAGGTTTATTTATATTAAGCTACATAAATTTAGAAAGATAAGTTAATATTATAAGGCTAATAAATCTACGATAAATATCGTGGATTTTTTTATATTCATAGTGATATTACCAATAAGTATAGTCTCGAAAAATAAGACACATAATAAAAATATAGAAATTTAAAATGTGAGGTGTAATTATGTGTACAGCATTAAGTATAAACTCAAAGGAAGGGAATTATTTCTTTGGGAGAAATATGGATTTAGCTTATACTTTCAATCAAGAGGTTATTATTATTCCAAAATCCTATGAATTTAAAGATTTAGTTACGGGCAATATTATAACTAATAAACGTGCAATAATTGGAATAGGAACTGTTATTGATAACCATCCTACAATAGCTGATGGTATGAATGAAAATGGATTGGCTGCTGCGGGATTAAATTTTGCTGGTTATGCTTATTTTGAGAAATCTCCAGCTCCAGGAAAAACTAATATTGCTCCATATGACTTTATTCAATGGGTTTTATCTAATCATGATACTGTTGATGAAGTTAAGAAGAGCATTGAAAATATAGAATTAGTAGATATTCCACTAAATGAAAAGACACCTTGTCCAACACTTCATTGGATGATTAGTGATAAAAGTGGTAGGTCTATAGTGGTTGAAAAAACAAAGAATAGGTTTGCTTTTTATGATAATACAGTAGGAGTAATGACTAATAATCCAACCTTTGATTGGCATTTAACAAATTTAAATGAATATATGTACTTAACTCCAAATAGTCCTAAAGATACTGAATGGAGTAATCAAGAATTAACACCTTTAGGGATTGGTGCTGGCACTTTAGGGATACCTGGAGATTTTGCATCAGTTTCAAGATTTGTGAGAATTGCATACATTAGAGCCAATAAACCTGAAATTGCAAATGATATAAGCGCAGTTACTCAATTTTTCCATATGCTTGATTATGTTAAGATGGTAAAGGGTGGAGTCATTACTCAAGAAGGATTAGAAGATTTAACATTATATTCTTCTTGTATGGATCAGGAAAATGGGATTTATTATTATAAAACTTATGGAAACAATAGAATAAGCGCTGTGGATATGAAAAAAGAAAAACTTGATGGAAAAGAATTAAGAAGATTTGAGTTTTTAACAACACAAGATATAAATTATCAAAATTAATATAACTATTAGCAATTACTTTATGAAATACTTAACTATAGTACCATAATAATCCTCGCTAAATGTACAAGGATAGCTATTTTGCGAATATTATTATGGTAATTATAATTAATCTAAAATATAGATACAAAATACATATTTAAAAATGATGAAATTCGACAAATTACATATTGATATTGAATATCAATTATAGTATACTAGCATCTGTAACTGAAAAGGAGGAATAAATCATGGAATATATTTTTATAAATCCTGTAGTTGATAAGATGTATATTAAAGAAATATTAGATAAGGTATTATTAGATAATGGTTATATAAGAGTAGAAGTTGAGAATGATTGGCATGGAATTGTTAAAGAAAAATATAATGAGCTTCATAAAAATAGCAATAATTTAACGATTTTAGATAGAAGGTGTCCAGCAACCATTGAAGCAATTAGTGAGTATGTGAATCATGAGGAAGTTATAATTCCTGAAATAGATCCTATATTAATACATTGTGGTAGGGAGATTGCAGGAAGAGAAGATTTAAAAGATAAGAAAAAAGTTATAACTACACCATGTGAAAGCTTAGCTAATTATGGTAATAAGTTAAATTTAAAAGATACAGAATTCGTAAGCTGGAATGAGTTTCTAAAAAGATTAGATAGAGAAATTCCTAGAAAAATACTTGATAAAAGTCCAATTCCTTTAGGATATTTTACTTCACTTGGACTAAAGAGCAATAGTATTTCAGGAAAAGAAAATATTGAAAATCATTTTAAAAATGGATTACATAAAAAATATGAATTAGTTGAGATGCTTTATTGTAATAATGGGTGTAACAATGGAGATGGAGTGTTAATAAATGAAGAGTAAAAAAGTAATAAAGACTTGGATTTCAATTATTGCACTACTATTAGTATGGATTATAGTTACAAATATGAATATAGTTAGTTCATATATACTACCATCACCCGGTAAGGTACTCGATAGTTTAGTAAAAATGATTCAATCAGGAGAGATATTTGAAGATATATATATTAGCTTTATAAGAGTGTTACAAGGGTTCACTATCGCGACAATATCTGCTTTTATATTAGCAATGTTTAGAATAGTAATTCCTAAAGCAACTGATTATTATGAAAATATTGTTCAATTTTTTAAGAATGTACCACCTTTAAGCTTAATACCACTATTAATTTTATGGTTTGGTATAGGGGAAACTACTAAAATAGCAATTATAGTTTTAACTTCATTTTTCCCTATATATTTAAATACAGTTAAAGGTTTTGTAAGTTGTGATAAAAAGCTTATTGAAGTTGGACAAGTATATGGATATTCAAAAGTAAAAAGCTTTTTTAAGATAAGCCTTCCATATGCCATGTCAGATATATTAGTTGGGATGAGAATAGGGCTTGGATATAGCTGGAGAGCTATAATAAGTGCTGAAATGATAGCAGCTTCAACTGGTCTTGGCCATATGATTTTATTTGCACAACAAATGTCTAGAACAGATAAGGTTATAGTAGGTATTTTAGTAATAGGATTAGTTGGTTATGTAACAGATAGATTATTTGCATTCGTAATTGATAAAGCTTTGAAAGGATCTGGAAATAATGGTTGGGATTAAGTTAGTAAATGTAAGCAAGGTTTATACTGTTGAAAAAGAGCAGATGAAAGTTTTAGATGGAATTAATTTAGATATACATGATAATAAGATAACAGTAATTTTAGGAAGAAGTGGATGTGGAAAAACTACTTTACTAAGACTTGTAGCAGGGCTAGAAAAACTTGATCAAGGAGAAATTCAGGAAACGGATGTTAAGAGAAAAGCATATGTGTTTCAAGAAGATAGATTAATGCTATGGTTAAATGTAAAAAAGAATATAACTTTTGGAATAGATAATAAAGATATAGATGAAAAAAAGATTAATGAAATTATTGAAACAGTAGGCCTTGAAAAGTTTTATAGTGCCTATCCTAGTCAATTATCAGGGGGAATGAAGCAAAGAGTTTCTATAGCAAGAGCCTTTGCATGTGAACCAGGTTTTATTATGATGGACGAGCCTTTTTCTGCATTAGATTATTTTACAAGAGAACAAATGCAAAAAGAATTGCTAAAGATACATAATAAAAAAAATTGTCCAATTTTATTTGTAACTCATAGCATAGATGAAGCTTTAACTCTTGGTGATAAAATAGTAGTTTTAGAAAAAGGAAAAATTAAATCTCAATATGAAATTGATGAAAAAAATAAAGTGAGAGATTTATTAAGTGATAAATATTTAAATCTGAAAAAACAAATAATGAATGATTTAAAAGTTTTATAGAATCAGAAAAGATAAAAGGAGAGAGAAAAAATGATATTAAAAAGTAAAAAATTTAGAGCATTAGTAGCAGGTTTAGTAGTTATGACGTCTATGGTAGGATGTTCAGCTGTAGGTGGAAATAAGAAAGCAGATTTAACAGAATTAACAATAACTCACGTAACATCACCATTAAACGTACCAAGTATAATACAAAAAACTAATAATGTTTTTGAAGAAGAATTTAAGAATAATGGTATGGATATAACAGTTAATTATGCAGAAATAACATCTGGAGCTGATCAAACTCAAGCATTAGCATCAGGAGATGTTGATATATTATATGCAGTTGGAGGAACTTCAGTAATTTCAGCAGCAGCAAATGGCGCAGATATTAAAATATTAAATATGTATAGTAGATCTCCAGAAGCATTTACTTTATATTCAAAGGATGCAAACATTAAATCAGCAGAAGATTTAAGAGGAAAAACAATAGCTGGACCTGTTGGAACTAACTTACACCAATTATTAGTAGCTTATCTTGAAAAAGCAGGAATGACTATAGAAGATGTAAACTATGTAAATATGTCTATTCCTGATGCAAAAGCAGCATTAGATGGTGGAAGTGTTGATGCAGCTTTAGTTGCTGGACCTACTGCATATAAAGCAAAAGAACAAGGATATAACTTAGTTACAGATGGTAAAGGCTTAACTGATGCAATAATTGCAGTTGCTGTTAGAGAAGATTTCTATAATGAACATAAAGATGTTATAGATGCATTTATGAATGCCGAAGCAAAAGTACTTGAATACATAAATGAAAATCACGATGCTACAATGGATATAGTTGCTAAAGAACTTGATTTAGACAAAGCAGCAGTTGAAGAAATGTTTAAACAATATGATTTCAACATGGAAATCACAGAAGAAGACCGTGCAGCATTCCAAAATATTGCAGACTTTATGTTTAAAACAGAAATGATAGAAAATGAATTTAATACAGAATCACTTTATTTAAACTAGGAGAAACAAATGAATATAGAAAAAGTTCTTGTAAGAGATAATGATGATATCATAGAAATAACATATGAAGATATATTAAAATATCATGGTAAGCAAATGATAGGGGGAGCAGCACTAGCGTTTAAAATAATGTTAATGACTTTTCCTAAGCTTAGTGATGATATTCCTCAAAGAGGTAACTTTAGTTTCTATAGTGGAATAGGAGCGAATGGAAGAGGTATAATCGACGCAGCGGAATTTGTAATGCGTGTAAAAACTAATAATGCTATAAGATTAGATCTTGAATATTCTGATGACAAATTAGGTCAAGTAGCACCAGGTGGTGGAAGATACTATTTTGAAATAGGATATGGTGAAAAGCTAATAAAGCTATACTTAAAAGATGGTATAATACCAGAAGAATTTATAGCTTATTCAAAGCTAGCTCATAAGTGTAAAGCTGATAATGTTCCTATGAAAGAAGAAGATCAAGAAAGATTATTATTCTTAAGAAAAGAATTAGCTAAATCAATTATGGCATCTAAACCAGAAGATATGCTTGTAATATTATAGGTTTAGTGAATAAGTAATAGTTAATAGTTAATAGTGAAGAGGGAGCTGTTTTGACAACAGCTCCTTTTTGTATGCATATCTAACATTGGAGGTGTATTTTTACTGTTTAGGAATTTATAAAAGGATTTCCTTAGAATAACTTTTATAATTCCGAATGAAATGAGGAATTATTACCTTCAGTATAGAAGGATATAAATATTATATGAGGTTGACTTGGAGCGTGCGACGGAGCAAGGAATATATTATTTATATCCTCTTTACTTTTGATTGCGAATAAGATAATCGAAGGCTGCTAGTGAGGCTGTTGCTCCAGAGCCCATTGCAATAATAATTTGTTTATATGGACTATCGGTACAATCTCCGGCCGCAAAAACACCATCTAGACTTGTAGAACCTTTTTTATCTACAATGATTTCACCTATTCTATTAACTTCTAAAGCTTCACCAAGCCACTTTGTATTTGGTACTAAGCCAATTTGTACAAAGATTCCTTCTAGATTTATGCTTTTTTCTTCATTTGTATTTCTATCAATATAAGTGATACCATTTACCTTATTAGTTCCAGTGATTTCTTTTACTTGAACATTTTTAAGGACAGTAACATTAGATAAAGAGTTTAGCTTTTGTTGTAAAACTGCATCTGCTTTTAATTCTGGTAAAAATTCTAAGACAGTCACATGTTTTACAATATTAGCAAGGTCAATAGCGGCCTCAATACCTGAGTTACCTCCACCAACAACTGCAATATCCTTGCCCTTATAAATTGGACCATCACAATGAGGACAGTAAGCTACGCCCTTATTTTTAAACTCTTTTTCTCCAGGTACACCAAGTTCTCTCCACTTAGCACCAGTTGAGATAATAACAGTCTTACTTTTAAGAGAAGCATTACTTTCTAAAGCTATCTCTATATAATCATTATTTTTAGTTAGTGATTTCGCACTTTCAGAGCTTATAATATCAACATCATAGCTTTTAACGTGCTCTTCTAGGTTTCTAGATAGCTTTGGACCTTCTGTATATTGTACGCTAATGAAGTTTTCTATAGCCATTGTGTCCATGACTTGACCTCCAAAGCGTTCAACTACAATACCTGTTTTTAGACCTTTTCTAGCAGCATATATTGCAGCACTAGAACCAGATGGGCCTCCTCCAACAATTAGAACATCAAAAATTTCTTTATTATTAAGAGATGAGCTATCTTTCTTTTGTCCAAGATTTAATAAAATTTCTTCTAAACTTGTTCTACCACTATCAAAATGTTCTCCATTTAAGAATATAGATGGAACAGCCATAATATTTCTAGAATCTATCTCATCTTGAAAACTTTCACCATCTATCATTGTATGAGTAATTTTAGGATTAAGAATACTCATAAGATTCAAAGCCTGAACTACATCAGGACAATTATGACAACTTAAGCTTATATAAGTCTCAAAGTTTAAATCTTTATCAATTGATTTTATGCTTTTTATTATATTTTCATCTATCTTAGGTGGTCTTCCACTTACTTGTAATAATGCTAATACCAAAGAGGAGAATTCATGTCCTAGGGGAACTCCTGCAAAAGTAACCCCAGTATCTTCATTCATACGATTAATACTGAAACTAGGTATTCTCTTAAGTGTAGCTATCTCTACATGGATTTTAGGAGACATAGCTGCTATTTCATCGATAAGCTCAGCTACTTCTAATGAGACTGTATCATCACCTATACTTTTCTTTATAACAATATCATTTTCTAACATATCAATATAGGTTGATAATTGTTGTTTAATATCTTTATCCAACATAAAAATTCACCTATTAAATTTTTCCAACAAGGTCAAGTCCAGGTATTAGTGTCTTAGAACCTTCTTTCCACTTAGCAGGGCAAACCTCTTTTGGATTATTTCTTACATATTGTGCAGCTCTTAATTTAGATACTACAGCACTAGCATCACGGCCAATATTACCTGCATTAATTTCAACACATTGAACAACACCGTCTGGATCAATAACAAATGTTCCTCTATCTGCAAGACCAGATTCTTCAATAAGTACATCAAATTGTTTTGAAATTGTATGAGATGGATCACCAATCATAATATATTCAATTTTACCAATTGCTTCAGATGTATCATGCCATGCCTTATGTGTAAAATGGGTATCTGTTGAAACTGAATAAACTTCGGCTCCAAGTGATTTAAGAGTTTGATATTCATTTTGTAAATCTTCTAGCTCTGTAGGACAAACAAAAGTAAAATCAGCAGGATAGAAGCAAATTACACTCCATTTACCTTTAAGATTTTCCTCTGTTACTTCCATAAATTTTCCATTTTGATATGCGTCTGCCTTAAAGGCTTCTACTTGTTTTCCTATCAATGACATATAGTTCTCTCCTTCTTATAGTAAATTTTAGTTAATCAAGAGATATTATTTGTTATAGAAGGAATGATTATTCATATATAACTTCAAAAAATAAGTTATTAACAATAAAGGAATATAGATTTATTTAAAGAAAATTAAACCTCCTTTGGAATGAAAGTATTAAGAAATGAAAAAATTAAAGATACGGTAATCTTTATAGAGAAAAAGAATACTATAATAAAGTAATAAATACTATATAGGATTCTAAATTAGATTAAGAATTCTTAAGATAATAGTTCTAGACAAGAAAGGAGTTAGACAAAATGACATTATCAATAAATGAAAAGAAGTTAAGTGATAAATTAATTAAATATAGACGTGAATTACATGAAAATCCTGAATTATCTATGAAGGAATACGAGACTACTAAACGTATTCGGCAGTGGCTAAAAGATGAGAATATAAAAATTATAGATTTACCTTTAGAAGTAGGGATTGTTGCTGAAATAGAAGGAGGAAACCCAGGCCCCATTATTGCATTAAGAGCAGATATTGATGCACTTCCAATCATTGAAGAAACAGGCTTAGATTTTTCATCTAAAAATCATGGTGTAATGCATGCTTGTGGTCATGATTTTCATACTTCTGCTATTTTAGGGGCAGCAATTCTTATTAAAGAATATAAAGAACAATTACATGGTAAAGTTAGAATTATATTTCAGCCTGCAGAAGAAAATGCAAAGGGTGCAAAGTTTATTTTAGATTCTGGGGCACTAGATAATGTAGAAGCTATATTTGGAATGCATAATAAGCCAGATCTTCCTATAGGAACAATTGGTATAAGGTCAGGGGCACTTATGGCAAGTGTAGATAGATTTGAAATTGATGTTATTGGAGTAGGAGGGCATGCTGGGATTCCAGAAAGATGTATAGACCCTATCATAGTAGCTAGTGAAATTGTTTTAGGATTACAGACTATTGTAAGTAGGAGTCTAAGTCCATTTAATAATGCAGTTATAAGTATAACTCAGTTTAATTCAGGTAACACTTGGAATGTAATACCTGAAAAGGCTGGGTTAGAAGGGACAGTAAGAACATTTCAAAATGAAGTTCGAAAGATTATTCCAGATTTAATGAAAAGAAAAGTAGAAGGGATTGCGAAAAGCTATGGGGCAAAGATAAATTTTAGATGGTACCCATATTTACCTGGTGTTGAGAATGATGAAAAGTTTACAGAAGCAGTTACTGAAGCAGCAATAGAATTAGGATATAAGGTTGAATTGGCAAAACAAAGTACTGGCGGAGAAGATTTTGCCTTATATCAAAGTGAAATTCCAGGATTTTTTATTTGGATGGGAGTTGAGGGAACTCATGAATGGCATCATCCTTCGTATAACTTAAATGAAGAAGCGTTAATTATTGCAGCTAAATATTTTTCAAATTTAGTAATAAAGGTATTATCATAAGATAAGCATACTAGAATATTATTGAAGCTCTATTGAACAATGTAGAATGAATAATGAAAATCACCTCTAATAGTAGATAGAATATCTAGCATTAGAGGTGTTTTTTATAAATTTAGGTAAGTCTTAATATTTGCAATACAAATACATGTTTTGAAATGTTGATAAAATTTTGACAAAGTGAGCAGTTTAATATAGAATATTTGATGGATTTTAATAATATTTTATAGTGTTGTTAATTGTAATGTATAATATTGTAGAATATAATTATGCTATGTAAAACTATAATAAGGGGAAAATATATAGTAATGTTTAAGGGTTATTTAACATATTGCAATAAAATGAAATGTTACTAATAAAGGGGAATTATAAATGAGTAGATTCTTTAACAACCAAGAGATTGAATTACTAGCTCCTGCAGGTAATTTTGAAATATTTAAAGAGATAATAAAAAGTGGCGCAGATGCTATTTATTTAGGTGGGAAAATACTTAATATGCGTCTTCATAGGAAAGATTTTAATTTTACCAACGAAGAGTTAGAAGAAGCAATTAAAATGGCTCATTCATTAAATAAAAAAGTATATGTAACATTAAATAATTTAGTAAGTTCACAAGATTTAGAGCATATTATGGAGTACTTAAAATACCTAGAAAATGTACAACCAGATGCTTTAATAGTACAAGATATGAGTATAGTTAAATTAATAAAAGATATGGGATTAAATTTAAATATTCATTCTTCAGTAATGATGAATGTACATAATTTTGAAACTATAGAGAAATTACAAGAATTAGGTATTACGAGAGTTGTAGTTTCAAGAAATATAGATTTAAATATTGTAAAGCAATTTTCAGTTAGAAGTAATATGGAATTTGAGTATTTTGTTCATGGAGATATGTGTGTAGCGCAAGGATCTCAATGTCTTTATAGTGGTATGTTATTTGGGAAAAGTAGCAATAGAGGATTATGTATGAAGCCATGTCGTTGGGGATATAAAATCAATAAAGATGACAAGCAGTATGATACAACTTTTCCAATGGCAGTAAAAGATATGTATATGTATGAAAATATTCCTGAATTAATAGAAGCAGGAGTAGTATCATTTAAAATAGAAGGAAGAATGAGAGAAGCAGATTACTTAGTACCTTTAATTAATTATTATAGTGATGCCATTGATAGATATATAGATGATCCAATTTCTTATGATAGAAGGAAAAATTCAAAAGAGTTATTTGAAAGTAGAAAAAGAGATTTCTCAACTGCTCATGCTTTTGGAAATCCTGGGCTTTCATATATTAATGAACGTTATGAAGGAACGGGAAAGTTTTATAGTACTGGAAAAGTATTTAGCAAACCTGTTAATGAATTTGATATAACAAAGCAAAGAGTGGATGAATTAAAAGAAGTATTATTAATAGACAATAGGGGAAATAATTGCGTGGCACTTAGTATAAAAGTGAATTCATATGAAGCTGCAATTTTAGCTATAAATGAAGGTGTCAATAAGGTATACTTATCTGGTGAAGTTTTTGAACCTAATGCGAACTTTAGTAAGGAAGAAATATTATCTATAACAGAGAATAAAAATAATTCTAAAATATACTTAGGATTACCTAGAATGATGTTTGAAAAAGATTTTTCAAAGTATGAACATTTGCTGAAAAATAATGATTTAGGATTAGATGGAATAATAGTAACTAATCTAGGAGCAATTAATAAATTTAAAGATTTAGGGCTAGAAATGATAGGAGACTATTCTTTAAATGTATATAATAAAGTTTCTGCAGAGTTTTATAAAGAACAAGGACTTAGTATGTGTGCAATTTCATGTGAATCACCAGCAAGCAATACTAAGGACATGCTACTAACTTCATCATTACCATTAGAAATAATAGTACATGGTTCACCTGTTGTAATGTATATGGACCATGATTTATATGAAAATACTATTAATCTAGACTCAAATGTAAATAGTGAAAGAAAATACAATGATAAAGGTGTATTATTATTAGTAGATGATAAGGGAAATGAACATCCTGTATATAGAGATAGTAATGGAAACAACCATATGTTATTAACAAAAGAACTATGTTATATGCCAATACTAAAAGAGTTAAAGGAACTAGGAGCTAAAAGTTTTAGGATAGAAGGATGCCATTATGATTTAGATACTCTTAAAATAGTAATAAATGAATATAAAAAAGCTATTAAATCACTCGATGAGTGCGAAAATATATTTGAAAAGCTTAACTATAAATGTTTAGGATTTACCTTAGGGTCAATGCAATTTAATTAAGGGGTATAGTATTATGATTGGTGCAGAAAAAATAATTGAAAAGAAGAAACAATATTTATTTCCATCTTCTCAGGGGAATCATTTTTATAAAAATCCTCCTCAAATAGTAAAAGGTGAAATGCAATACTTATATGATGATAAGGGTAATAAATATATAGATTTTTTTGCTGGAGTATCAGTAATGAATTGTGGACATTGTAATAAAGAAATATTAGATGTAACAATAGAACAACTAAAGACTCTTCAGCACACGACAATATTATATTTAACAGAGCAAATGGTAAATTTAGCAGAAAGGTTAGCTAATATTTTACCAGGAGATTTAAGTCGTTCATTTTTTTGTTGTACAGGATCAGAAGCTAATGAAGGAGCTATGTTATTAGCAAGATTATATACTAATAAAAATGAATTTATAGCATTTGAAAATGGATTACATGGACGAACATATTTAACTATGAGTGCAACAGCTATACCAATGTGGAGAGCAGACCCTGACTTATCAAATAGAGTTCACTTTGCAAAAAATGTTTATAGTGAAGAGTTTGATATAGAAGAAGCTGCAAAACAATCTATAAAGAGTGTAGAAGAAATAATAAATTCTAGAGGTGCTGAAAATATAGCAGCATTAATAGCAGAACCAATACAAGGTAATGGAGGAATAATTACTCCCCCATTATGGTATTTCAGAGAATTAAAGAGTTTATTAGAAAAAAATAATATTTTATTAATAATAGATGAGATTCAAACAGGATTCGCTAGAACTGGAAAAATGTTTGCTATAGAAAATTATGATGTAGTTCCAGATATAATTACAGTAGCTAAGGCTTTAGGGAATGGAACTCCAATATCTGCATTTTGTACAAATGATGAGATAGCAAAATCTTTTACTAAGCCATCAGCGTCTACACTAGGAGGAAACCCAGTTTCAGCAGCTACTGCAATAGCAGTATTAGATTATATTCAAAATAATAACTTATGCGAAAATGCTAAAGAATTAGGAAACATTTTAAAAGTAAAGTTAGATGAACTAAAAAATAAGCATAGTATTATAAAAGATGTAAGGGGTATAGGATTAATGCTGGGTGTTGAATTAATAAGAAAAGATGGAGAGCCAGCAATAACTGAAACTGATATAGTATTAGAAAAATTAAAAGATAGAGGAATAATAGTAGGTAAGAATGGATTAAATAGAAATGTATTAGCATTTCAACCTCCTTTAGTAATAAACAAAGGAGATATAGACATTTTAATAAAGAATTTGGATGAAGTATTAGATAAAATGGTGCTATCACACAATGTAGATTGAATAATGAAAATGTAAAATTAAAGAAGAAACTCCCTTTGGAGTTTCTCAAAATAAATAAATTCTTTATATTAAGATTTTATAAATTAATTCATCAATTAAATTGTCGATAAATACATTTAAATCTTGTATATCATCAAAAGTAATATTATTAAAATGGATTCCACAACTTACAACTATGGTACTATTAAGAGCACTTGACAAGACTTTAGCTACCTTTTGAACAATAACATCCTCTTTATGACCAGTTATTGTTAAAACAGATACTGAAGAACTTATTTTATTTTTATCTTCAAGGCTAGGTCTAGGTATTCCAAGTGCAATAGCACCTATATGGGGAATATCACCGCCATATATGCTTATGTTCCAGTCGTTACCCATTTTTACTGCAGAACAATTGATGTTATGAGTTTTAAATTTTTTAGTTAAGGTTAGCATTTGAGTCCTCCTGTAGGATTAATTATATACAACATTATAATTTTTATATGAAAACAATATATAACTTAAATAAAGAAGCGTCAAGAAGGTTAAATTTAGGAGGTAGTTATGTCTTTTAAAGATTTACAAGCATTTATAAAAGAATTAGATAAAAAAGGTGAGTTAACTAGAATAAAAGTTGAAGTAGATCCAGAATTAGAAATAACAGAAATAACAGATAGAGTATCTAAAAGCTATGGCAAAGCATTATTATTTGAAAATGTTAAAGGCTCTAAATACCCAGTTCTTATAAATGCTATGGGTACATATGAAAGAATGGGAATGGCATTAGGTGTTAAAAATATAAATGACATGGGAAATGTTATAGAAGAGCTTATAGATATGAGTAATTATATGGGGATAATGAGTGCAGTTAAATCTTTACCGAGATTAAGTAGAATGGTAGGGGTTTTACCAATAAAATTACCTATAAAGGGATCTTGCCAAGAGGTAATAAATCATGATCCAGATTTAAATGAATTACCTGTTCTTAAGTGCTGGCCTGAAGATGGAGGTAAGTTTATAACTTTACCTTTAGTTATTACAAAGGACCCAGATACAGGAATACAAAATATGGGCATGTACAGAATGCAAGTTTATGATAAAAACACTACAGGTATGCACTGGCATTGGCATAAAGATGGTAGAGAAATCTACGAACAGTATAAAAAATTAGGTGGCAAAATGCCTATATCAGTGGCCCTTGGATGTGATCCAGCTATAACATATTCAGCAACAGCTCCATTACCTAAAATGATAGATGAAATGATGTTTGCAGGATTCTTAAGAAAGACTCCAATAAACATGGTAAAGTCTATAACTAATGATATATATGTACCAGCAGATGCAGAATTTATTATAGAAGGATATGTTGATGTAAATGAAGAGTTAAGATTAGAAGGACCATTTGGAGATCACACAGGATATTATTCATTAGCGGATGATTATCCAGTTTTCCATGTGACTTGTATAACACATAAGAAAAATCCTGTATACCCAACAACAATTGTAGGTAAACCTCCTATGGAAGATTGCTATATGGGTAAAGCTACAGAAAGAATTTTCTTACCATTACTTAAAATGATGAATCCAGAAATAATAGATATAAACTTCCCACTTGAAGGAGTTTTCCATAGTTGTGTAATTATATCTATAGATAAAAAGTATCCAGGCCATGCAAATAAGGTTATGAATTCCGTATGGGGAATGGGTCAAATGATGTACACTAAAATGGTTATAGTTGTAGATAAGGATGTAAACCCTCAAGATGCAGAGGCTGTAGCTTTAAATGTATTTAATAATATGGATGCTAAGAGAGATATAGTAATAGCAGAAGGTCCATTAGATGCCTTAGATCATGCCTCTAATACTCCTTTATATGGTAGTAGAGTTGGTATAGATGCAACTAAAAAATGGCCAATGGAAGTTCAAGGTAGAGAAAGCCAAGAGGATATGGAAATTACATCTGAAATAAAAGAAAAAGCAGATAAAGTTTGGCAAGAGTTTAAAAATAAAGAAGATATAATAGACATAAACTTCCCATTAGAAGGAGTTTTTAATAGCTGTGTAATTATATCAATAGATAAAAAGAATCCAGGGCAGGCAAAAGAGACAATGAAGTCTGTATGGGAAATGGAACAAAGTATATATAATAAAATGGTTATTATAGTTGATAAAGAAGTAGATCCTAAAAATTTATCTATTGTAGCTTGGAAGGTATTCAATAATATTGATGCTAAGAGAGATTTCGTAATATGCGATGATGGAAGATTAGGAATAGATGCAACTAGAAAATTAGCAAGTGAAGGACATACTAGAGAATGGCCAAAGGATATAGAGATGAGTGACGAAATGAAAGAGTATGTAGACAGAAGGTGGAGCGAATATGGAATTAAGTAAAGTAAAAAATAAAATCTTAGATTATGGAACCTTAGTAATGTTCTCACATACAATCTTTTCATTATCATTTGCATTAATATCTATGTTAATAGCAGGAAATAATAAATTAAATTTTACAACTATATTTTGGATATTAATTGCATTTTTAAGTGCTAGAACAGGAGCAAACGCTTTAAATAGGGTTATAGATGCAGAAATAGATGCGAGAAATCCAAGAACGGCAACTAGACAATTACCACAAGGTTTAATGAATAAAAAAGAGATAATAATCTTTGTAATATTATGTTTTGCAATTATGGTATTTGCAGCATGGAAGCTTAATACTATATGTTTAATACTTTCTCCTATAGCATTATTTTTAATGACTATATATTCATATACTAAAAGATTTACATGGACATGCCATATAGTACTGGGAATAACATCAGCAGCAGCTCCAGTAGGAGCTTGGCTAGCTGTTACAGGAAAAATAAGTTTACTACCATTAGTTATGGGAGCTGCTAATACTTTATGGGTTGCTGGTTTTGATATAATATATGGAGCTCAAGATTATGATTTTGATACTTCAAATGGTATCCACTCAATACCTGCAAGATTTGGAGTTAAAAATGCATTACTTATATCAAGAGTATTCCATATAATTGCATTAGGTTGTTTATTTTTAGTTGGATTATTAGCTAAAGAGTTAGGAATAATATATTATATAGGTTTATCTATAATAGCAGTATTATTTGTAGTACAGCATAAGATGGTTAGCCCAAGTAATTTAAAAAATGTTAAAGTAGCATCATATAACGTAAATCAGATCATAAGTATAGTGTTTTTAATTACTGGGGTTATAGATTGCTTATTATAATGTTATAAATTATATAGATTAGTAGTTAAAAAAATATATATACATAAGGAGGTAACTGTGAAAAAAATAGTAGTTGGAATTACAGGAGCAAGTGGAAGTATATATGCAAAAAGATTAATAGAAGTATTAGTTAAAGAAGGCATTCAAATAAATGTAGTGGCAACTGAAAAGGGAAGACAAGTATTTGGATTTGAACTTGGAATAAATTTAAAAGATTGGATTGATGAGCTAAGTTTAAATTATAGTAATATAAAACTTGAAAATAACAATAATATGTTTTCAGGGGTTGCTAGTGGTTCTAATAAATATGATGCAGTAATAATTCTGCCTTGCTCTATGGGAACTTTAGCAGAAATAAGTCACGGGTTGTCTAAAAATTTATTATGTAGAGCAGCTGACGTAGCTTTAAAAGAAGGAAGAAAACTAATTTTAGTACCAAGGGAAACACCACTAAATACAATACATTTAGAAAATATGTGTAGATTATCTAAAATGGGTGTTGGAATAATTCCTGCTATGCCAGGTTTTTATCATCATCCTAAAAGTATTGATGAAATAGTAGATTTCTTAATTGGGAAAATATTAGATTATTTAAATATAGAAAATAATTTATTTATGAAATGGAAGGACACAAAATATGAAGCTTAAAAAATTACTTACAACATTTATGACACTAGCTATGATAGGAACAATGGCAGGTTGTGCTAAGACAGAAGAGATACAAGAAACAGAAACGAGTACATTAAGAATTGGGGCAATGGGATCAATAGATATCGTACCAATGGTAATAGCAGATGAAAAGGGATATTTTAAAGAAGAAGGATTAGATGTAGACCTTCAAGTATTTAAAGCAGCTAAAGATAGAGATGCTGCACTTCAAGCAGGAGAATTAGATGGTGTACTTGCTGATGAAGTAGCTATATCTATTTATCAAAATTCAGGAATTGACATGAAGATAACAGGAACAACAAATGGTTCTTGGACTTTAGTAGTAGGTAAAGATTCAGGAATAGAAAAGTTAGAAGATTTGAAGGGCAAAAAAATGGGTATATCTGAGCATACTATGATAGACTATCTAGCTGATTATATAGCTACGGAAAATGGAGTAGATACAAAGGATGTAGAGAAAGTTGCTATACCAGCGATGCCAGCAAGATTAGAAGCTCTTAAAAACAATCAAATAGATGCAGCTATATTACCAGCGCCATTTAATGATACAGCAGTAGCTGATGGTGGAAAAGAATTAGCTTATATAGACAATGCAGATATAATGATATCAGTAATAGGATTCTTACAAGATGTAATAACTAATAAGCCAGATGATATTAAGAAGTTTTATAATGCCTATAATAAAGCAGTAGAATATATGAATAATACTGATCTAAAAGAGTATGAAGATATAGTTATATCAACAGTTGGATATTCAGAAGAAATGAGAGGTAATATAATATTACCAGAAATTAATGTAAATTACTTACCATCAGAAGAAAGAGTTCAAGCAGTATTTGATTGGTCAAAAGATAATGGAATAATTAGTAAAGATTTAAAAGCTAAAGATGTAATAAGTAATATTGGAATCAAGTAATTTATAGGAGAGATTTTATGATACAGATAAAGGATTTATCTGTTTTCTATGAATCTAAAAAGGAAAAAGTAAAAGCACTAGGTCCAGTAAGTATTGAAATAGAATCTGAAGATATATGTGCAATAATAGGGCCTTCAGGGTGTGGAAAAACAACTTTATTAAATGTATTATCAGGAATAATAAAAGAATATGAGGGTGAAGTTCTTCTAAATTCAGAAAAACTTAACCCTCATATTCATAATATAGGTTTAATTCCTCAAAACTTTGGCCTTTTGCCATGGAAAACAGTAGAAGAAAATTGTATTTTACCATTAAAAATAAAAAAAGCTAATATAGATAAGCTAGAAATTATTAATAAAATGGATTTAATGATGAAAAGATTAGGTATATATGAATTAAAGCATAGATATCCACGAGAGCTGAGTGGAGGTCAAAAGCAAAGGGTAGCTATTGTAAGAAGCTTCTTAATGAAACCAGATATTTTGTTAATGGATGAGGCATTTTCAGCATTAGATGCAATTATAAGAGAAGAGGCACAAGAGTTATTTTTAGAAATATGGAATGAAAATAAAAACAACACATTTTTTGTAACTCATAGTATAGATGAAGCACTATATATGGGAAAAAAGATTATAGTAATATCTAATACACCAGGTAAGATAATTGATGTTATAGATAATAGTTTATTTAATAATAAAGACTACAAAAATCATCCATGCTATTCTAAGATGTTTTCTTATATAAAAGGCTTAATTAAAGGTGGGGAAGGTAAATGAAAGAATTAAAGAAAATTTGGATTTTTATTAAAGGATTTATAATATTAAATATACTTTGGTATATATTTTCTTTATTAATGAATTCTAGAATATTACCTAGCCCACTAAAAATATATGCTAATTTACCTAATTTATTTAAAAATGATTTTCATGTACATATATATGCAAGCTTATATAGAGTAGGAATTGGCTTATTAATAGCATTTATTATAGGAATTACTATAGGGCTTATAATGGGCTATTCTGATAAGATAAATAAATTATTAAATCCCATTATATATTTTACATATCCAATACCCAAAATGGCTCTATTACCAATAACTATGACTTTAGGTGGACTTGGGGATGGATCTAAGATTGCTATGATAGTTTTAATTATAGTATTTCAAATAATAGTTTCAGTAAGAGATTCAGTAATTAATGTATCTAAAGAAGATTATAATATGCTAATAAGCTTAGGTGCAAAAAGGTTAGAATTATTTTACCATGTAACTATGCCCTCTATATTACCTGATATATTGACTAATATTAGATTGTCTATAGGAACAGCTTTTTCAATATTATTTTTTTCAGAAGCATATGGGACGAGCAAAGGAGTAGGCTATTTTATACAAGATGCTTGGTCAAGAATTAACTATATAGATCTGTATTCTGGAATACTTATATTAAGTATATTGGGATTAATACTATTTCTACTTTTGGATTTCATTGAAAATGTGGTATGTAGATGGAAGAAATAAATAGTTTATAAAGAATGTAAAACTCCAAAGAGAGAGATTCTATCTTTTGGAGTTTTTATTTTTATTACTTTAAAATAAGGATCTTAAACAAAAAAAACGTTATAATAATGTAGAAGGAATATTACTTATTATAGATATTATGGTATATTATAGGTAGAGAAAATAGGATTTTGAGGTGAGAAAGTGGAACAAAAAAAATCGTATATTAAAGTTATTGATTATATTAAATATCAAATAAGAATAGGTGAATTAAAAATGGGTGAGAAGCTTCCATCTGAAAGAGAATTATCTGTGATGCTTGGAGTTAGTCGTAATTCAGTAAGAGAAGCTATTAGAACTTTAGATTTTATGGGTATAATATCTAGTCAGCATGGAGCAGGTAATTATTTAACAGGAAACTTTGAAAATAATTTGATTGAATCATTGTCAATGCTGTTTATTTTAAATCAAATTAATTACAAAGAAATTAGTCAGTTACGTTTTGCTTTAGAAACTCAAGCTCTTTTATTAGCTATTGATGAAATAAGTGATGAAGAACTTAAGGAAATAGAGGAAATTAGCTTAAAATTAGAAAGCCAAACAGAAGAAAATAATGTTATTCTAGATAAAAAACTTCACTATAATATTGCAATTGCATCAAGAAACAAATTGATTGTGGATATTTTGCAAGCTCTTTCAGAAATAATGAATAGATTTATAACTGATCTTAGAAGAGAAATATTATTAACAGAAGAAAGTAAGGTGAAGCTTCAAGAGTCTCATAATAATATGGTAAAAAGTTTAATTAATAGAGATAAAGAATTAGCTTATCAAGCAATTAACAAACATTTTGAATTGATAAATGAAAATTTAAGTAAATTTTAACTAAAATAAGGTAAATGGTTTAAATTTAGCAGAATTTTTAATGAATTCTGAAAAATGTTAAAACAAGATGTTAAAAAAATAACCTTTATTTACAATAGGAGGAACTGGTGTTACTATTTACTTACAACAGGTCCTACCAGTTTCAAATAAAATTATATTTAAAAATTTTTTTTGGTGAAACTGGTCCTACCAATATAGACTAAGATCAATAAACAAAGGAATAAATAATTAATATATTATCTTTAAATAAAGTAGTACTACAACCGTTCAATTAATCACGTGGACCACATTGAATAAAAAATTACTTTAACAAATTTAAAAAGGAGAATAATTATGATTGTTTCATTCATCTTAGCCTTACTACCAATTATCTGGCTTATTATAGCATTAACAGCTTTAAAAATGCCGGGATATAAAGCTTGCCTTATAGCCTTGGTTTTATCTTTTATTATTGCTGTTATGTTGTGGGACATGCCTCTTATAAACAGTATTACAGCAATTTTTGAAGGAGCTTCAATGGCGCTTTGGCCTATCATAGTAGTAATAATTGCAGCAGTATTTACCTATAATGTATGTATTCATACAGGGTATATGGAAATCATTAAGAAAATGTTAGCAGGAGTTACAAGAGATAAAAGAGTTTTAGTTTTAATAATCGCCTGGGGATTTGGAGGATTTATGGAGGGGATGGCAGGTTTCGGAACTGCAATAGCAATACCAGCTAGTATGCTATGGGCACTGGGATTTGATCCATTATTTTCAGCAGTAGTATGCTTAGTTGCTAATGCAAGTCCAACTGCTTTTGGATCAATAGGGATTCCGACTACTACATTATCAAAAGTAACAGAGCTTAGTGTAATGGGGTTATCTGTTAATACAGTTACTCAGCTTGCACCAATAATAATTTTAACACCTTTTATTATGGTATTTTTAACAGCAAAATCTAAAAGAGCATTTAAGGGAGTAGGTTTAATTACTTTAATTTCTGGATTATCCTTTTTGATTCCAGAGTATTTAGTAGCTAAATATATTGGACCAGAACTTCCAGTAGTAATAGGTTCTGTGTCATCAATGCTTTGCACAATATTAGCGGCGAAAGTATTTAAAAATAAGGATATTACTCCAGAATTTAATATGGGTACAATAGAAAATGAGAAGATAAGTAAAAAAGAAGCAGTAAAAGCCTGGCTTCCATTTATTCTAATATTTGTATTCTTAATAGGTACATCAAATTTAGTTAAACCAGTTCATAATTTATTAGCACAAGTAAAAACATCAGTAAGCATTTACAATGGAGAAGGAGCAAAACCTTATACTTTTGCATGGGTTTCAACACCAGGAGTGTGGATTATTCTTTCAGCTTATATAGGTGGAATTGTGCAAGGTGCTAAGTTTGGCAAGATTACAATTATTTTAAAGGATACAGCATTGCAAATGATGAAAACGATTGTAACTATTATGTCTATTATGGCAACTTCAAAGATTATGGGATATAGCGGAATGATTGCTTCCATTGCAGAGATGTTTGTTAAAGTTACTAGCTCATTTTATCCACTATTTTCTCCCTTACTAGGTTCAATAGGATCTTTCGTAACAGGAAGTGGAACTTCATCAAGTGTTTTATTTGGAGGACTTCAAGCAGAAACTGCAAGTTCACTTAATTTTAATTCATCATGGATAGCAGCTGCTAATACAGCAGGAGCTACAGCAGGAAAAATGATTTCTCCACAAAGTATTGCGATTGCTATTGGAGCAGTTGGTCTTGAGTCGAAAGAAAACGTTATCTTAAAAGGGGTAATTAAATATTATGCTCTCTTCTTAATACTAATGGGAATAATTAATTATGTTGGAGCACAATTTATTTAATATATTTTAAAAGTTATAAAGGATAGGTGATTAATAATATGAATATTCTAGTATGTATTAAACAAGTACCTGGAACAAGTAAGGTTGAAGTTGATCCGGTTACAGGGGTATTAAAAAGAAATGGCGTTGAATCTAAAATGAATCCTTACGATTTATATGCAATTGAAACAGCTTTAAGAATAAGAGAAAAAAAGGGCGGAACAATAAGCGTTATATCAATGGGACCAAACCAAGCAATTAGTGTAATTAAAGAAGCCTTCGCTATGGGAGTTGATAATGGAGCTTTAATTTCAGATAGAAAATTTGGTGGAGCAGATGTTTTAGCAACTAGCTATACAATTGCACAAGGAATTAAAAAATTAGGCAATTTTGATTTAATTATTTGCGGAAAGCAAACTACTGATGGAGATACAGCACAAGTAGGACCAGAAGTTTCTGAGTGGCTAAATATTCCAAGTGTATGTAATGTAAGAGAAATTTTAGAATTAGAAGATGATGGAATAACTGTAGAAATGGATATGAGTGATGATCTGGAAGTTGCAAAAGTAGAATATCCATGTCTTATATCAGTAGAGAAAAACATATTTATGCCAAGACTTCCGTCTTATGTTAAAAAACAGGAAACTAAGGATCGTGAAATAAAAATTATTACATTTAATGATTTAGATGATAAGAATGAAAAACACTATGGTCTTAGTGGTTCACCAACTCAAGTAGAGCGTATTTTCCCACCAGCAACCAATGATCATCAAGAAATATGGAGAGGTGACTCTACAGATATCACAAATAAATTAGCAGACAAATTAAAAGAATTAAAATTCCTATAGGAGGTAGAAGGTAATGGCTAAACTTTTAATAAATCAGGATAAGGTTGGAAACATTCAAGATATTATAAAAATATGTCCCTTTGGAGCTATGGAAGAAGAAGCTGGAAAGCTTCAAATAAATGCAGCTTGCAAAATGTGTAAGTTATGTGTTAAAAAAGGTCCAAAAGGTGCTATTGAATATGTGGAAGAAGAAGTAGTAGCAGTGGATAAAAGTATTTATAAGGGAATAACTGTTTATATAGATCATATTGATGGCGAAATTCATCCAGTAACTTATGAACTTATTGGAAAGGCAAGAGAGCTTGCAGCAAAAATTAATCATCCAGTTTATGCTATTATGTTAGGAAATAATATAACAGAAAAGTGCCGTGAAGTTCTTCATTATGGTGTGGATAAAGTATTTGTTTATGATGATGAATATTTAGAAAGATTTAAGATAGAACCATATACAGCTGCCTTTGAAGATTTTGTTAATAAATTTAGACCAACTACAATTTTAGTTGGAGCAACACCAGTAGGTCGTCAATTAGCACCAAGACTTGCAGCTAGAGTTAAAACTGGACTTACAGCAGACTGTACAATCCTTGATATTAATGAAAATACAGACTTAGTTCAAATTAGACCAGCTTTTGGTGGAAATATTATGGCACAAATTTTAACACCTAACAATAGACCGCAAATTGCAACTGTTCGTTATAAGGTTATGAATGCACCTGAGAGAAATATTGAAGAAACTGGAGAGATTGTTAAGTGCAATATAGAAGCTGAAAAACTACAATCCAAAATTAAAGTTCTTGATATTATTTCAAAAGAAAAAGAGCAATTTATTGAAGCTTCAGATGTTTTAATTGTTGCAGGCCGTGGAATTAAAAAGGAAGAAGACTTAGCAATGATACAGGAACTGGCAGATTTACTTGGAGGACAAGTTGCCTGCACAAGACCATTAGCTGAAGCTGGATGGATAGAGGTAAAAAGACAAGTTGGATTAAGTGGAAGAACAGTAAGACCAAAATTAATTATTACTTGTGGAGTATATGGCTCTGTACAATTTGCTGCTGGAATGAATAATTCAGAAAATATTATTGCAATTAATAAGGATGAAAATGCTCCAATATTTAAAACAGCTCATTATGGAATAGTTGGAGATTTATATGAGATTATACCTAATTTAATTAAAAAAATAAAAAATAATGAGGAGGTACTTTGTTATGGATTATAAAAGAATAGATAAAGATGATTTGGATTATATATATGGGATTATAAATGATGCTAGCAGGGTTCTTTATGGTGAAGATATTAATGAAGAATATAGCCATGATGAATTAAGTGATACAGTAAGTTATCCAGATGTTGTTATAAAGATTACTTCTACAGAAGAGGCTTCTCAAATAATGAAATATGCTTATGATAATAACATTCCAGTAACACCACGTGGTTCAGGAACAGGACTTGTTGGAGCATCTGTTTCAATAGAACATGGAATTATGATAGATACAACTTTAATGAATAATTTTTTAGAACTAGATGAAGAAAATTTAACAATTACAGTAGAACCAGGAGTTCTATTAATGGAATTATCAGCTTATGTAGAGGAAAGAGGATTATTCTATCCGCCAGATCCAGGTGAAAAATCTGCAACAATAGGTGGAAATATAAGTACCAATGCAGGGGGGATGAGAGCCGTTAAATATGGAGTTACAAGAGACTATGTGAGAGGTCTTGAAGTAGTTCTTCCAAATGGAACAGTGGTGAATTTAGGGGGAAAGGTAGTAAAGAACAGTACAGGTTATGCTCTAAAAGATTTAATGGTTGGATCAGAGGGAACACTAGGATTAATAACAAAAGCAACAATGAAATTATTACCACTACCTAAAAAAGCAATTAGTTTATTAATTCCATATCCAACTTTAGAAAAGGCAATAAGAACTGTACCTTTAATAGTTAAATCAAAAACTATTCCAACAGCTATTGAATTTATGCAAAGGGAAGTTATTATAGATGCAGAGGAGTATTTAGGAAAGAAATTCCCAGATAACAGTGCAGATGCTTATTTATTATTAAAGTTTGATGGCAATTCAACAGAAGAAATTGAAGAGGCTTATGATAATGTAGCAAAACTTTGTTTAGAGCAAGGAGCTTCTGATATATTAATTTCAGATACAAGTGAAAGAGAAGAATCTATTTGGAAAGCAAGAGGAGCATTCCTTGAAGCTATAAAAGGATCTACAACTTATATGGATGAAGTTGATGTAGTTGTTCCAAGAAATCGTGTTAATGACATGGTAGAATATATTCATAATCTTTATAAAGAAGTAAATGTTAGAATTAAAAGCTTTGGACATGCTGGAGATGGTAATTTACATGCTTATATTTTAAGAGATGATTTGAATGAAGAAGAGTGGGATGAAAAAATGAATGATGCCATGGAAAAAATTTATGGCAAGGCTAGAGAATTAGAAGGACAAGTATCTGGGGAGCATGGTGTTGGATATGCTAAAAAATCATATTTATTAAAATCAATGGATCCAGATCTAATAGAAGTAATGGCAGGAATTAAAAAAGCTTTTGATCCTAAAAATATATTAAATCCTCACAAAATATTTCAAGATTAGGATTGATAGGTTGATAAGTTAATAGTAAAAAGTGATATAAATTTTTTAAGCAAAAACCTATAAATCCACTAATTAAAATATAAAATTTAAAGTTATGATTTTAAAAAGACTTTGTATAATTTACAAGGTCTTTTTACATTTTAGAGAATAATAGACAAAGAAATAGAAAATAAAAATAACTTTAGCTTAATTTATAGGACATTCATCCGATAACTATATAGGAGGAATATTAAGGAGCGGGGAAGATATCTATGTAAAATAATATAAATTATAGAACAATATTTAATTAGTAGAAAAAAATGTTTTATGCAATTGTTTAATGAGACACTGTGGAATATAATTAAAGTGTTGAAAAATTTAAAGGTAAAGGATTGAGCTTATGAAATTAGGTACATTTAAAGGTGGAATTCATCCGAATGATGGAAAAGAAATGTCAAAAGATATTCCCATAAAGGAGATTCTTCCTAAAGGAAATCTGATTTTTCCTATGTCTCAGCATATAGGAGCTCCAGCAAAACCAATAGTTACTGTTGGAGATAAAGTTTTAGCAGGAGAAAAAATTGGGGAAGCTACAGGATTTATTTCTGCCAATATAATTTCTTCAGTATCAGGTATAGTAAAGGCTATAGAACCAAGACTTACTGTTTCAGGTAATAAGGTTATATCTATTATTATCGAAAACGACAACGAGTATAAATTGGCGGAAGGTATTGGAGAAAAGAGAGATTACACAAAGCTTTCCAAAGAAGAAATAAGAAATTATATTAAAGAAGCAGGAATAGTAGGATTAGGTGGAGCAGGATTTCCAAACCATGTTAAACTTACTCCTAAGGATGAGAATTCTATCGATTATGTAATTGTAAATGCTGTAGAATGTGAACCTTATTTAACTTCAGATTATAGAGTTATGCTTGAAATGCCTGAAAAAATTATTGGAGGGCTTAAGGTAGTTCTAAGTTTATTCCCAAATGCTAAAGGTATAATTGCAATTGAGGATAATAAACCAGAGGCTATAAAAGTTCTTCGTAAAGCAGCAGAAGGAGAAAATAATATTTCGGTATCTGTACTTAAAACAAAATATCCACAAGGGGCAGAGCGTTCAGTGATTTTTGCAACGACAGGAAGAAGAATTAATTCATCTATGCTGCCAGCAGATGCTGGATGTGTAGTTGATAATGTTGATACTATAGTCTCAATTTATATGGCTGTTTGTGAATCTACACCTCTAATGAGAAAAATAATTACTGTTACAGGAGATGCTATTAATAATCCTAGAAATTTTTCAGTGAAAATAGGTACAAACTATTCTGAACTTGTAGAAGAAGCTGGAGGTTTTAAAGAAAGGCCAGAAAAGATTATTTCAGGTGGGCCTATGATGGGAACTGCTATATTTAATCTTGATATTCCAGTTACTAAAACATCTTCTGCACTTTTATGTTTTACAAGAGATGAAGTAGCAGAAAATGAACCTACTGCGTGTATTCGTTGTGGACGATGTGTAGAAGTATGTCCTAGTAGTCTTATACCTCAAAAAGTGGTTGAACATGTAGATGGTATAGATGATGAAGCATTTATAGCACTTAATGGTATGGAATGTTATGAATGTGGAAGCTGTACATACATTTGTCCTGCAAAAAGAAGAATTACGCAAGCTTTCAAACAAAGTAGGAAAAGTGTTTTAGATAGTAGAAAAAAGAAATAATATATAAATTTTAAAATTGAAGTAATGAAAATAATTATGGGGAAATAAAAATATTTCGGGGAAAGGAATTATCTAAAATGAGTGAATTATATAATGTATCAGCATCACCTCATGTGAGAAGTAAAGAAAGTACTAAAACAATAATGGCTGATGTTGCGATTGCATTAATCCCTGCAGGTCTATTTGGAGTATATAATTTTGGATTGAATGCATTAATAATAATATTAGTAAGTGTTGCCACTTGTATTCTTACTGAATATATTTATCAAAAAAGAATGAAGAAAGTAATTACTATAAGTGACTGTAGTGCATTAGTTACAGGTCTTTTGTTAGCATACAATATGCCATCAACTATACCTTTTTGGGTGCCAATAGTAGGTGGAGTTTTTGCAATAATAATTGTTAAGCAGCTTTTTGGAGGCGTGGGGCAAAACTTTATGAATCCTGCTTTAGCTGCAAGATGTTTTTTACTTATCTCATTTTCAAGGATTATGACAGACTTTGGTATTGCAGCAGATAATACACTTAAAGGAATCATAATGAATGGACGTGCTGCTATAACTGGATATGCTATGGTTGATGGAGTTTCATCTGCAACTATACTTTCAGCAGTTAAAACAGGAGGAGATTTTAATTTATTAAGTATGTTCCTTGGAACAACAGGAGGAACAATTGGAGAAACGTCAGTTATCGCAATCTTAATAGGAGCAATTTATCTTCTAAGAAAAAGAATAATTTCACTAAAAATTCCTATGACATATATAGGATCTTTCATTGTATTTATAGTATTAATGAATCTTTTAGGTGGAAAAGGATTTAACATAGAATATATTATAGGAAATGTTATTGGTGGAGGATTAATGTTAGGTGCCTTCTTTATGGCGACAGATTATGTTACTTGTCCAATAACTCAAAAAGGGAAAATAGTTTTTGGAGTCTTATTAGGTTTCCTTACAGCAGTTTTCAGAGTTTATGGAAGTTCAGCAGAAGGAGTTTCCTATGCTATAATCTTAGCTAATATTCTTGTTCCTCTTATTGAGAAATATACTCTTCCAAAGGCATTTGGAAAGGAGGCAAGAATAAATGGCTAATCATAAAAGTACAATCATAAAAGATACAATAATACTTTTAATTATAACTCTTGTCGCTGGATTTGCATTAGCAGCAGTTAATAGAATAACAACTGAACCTATTGCCTATGCTAGGACGGAGGAAAAAAATAAAGCTTATAGAGCCATGTTTAATGATGCAGAAACTTTTGAAGAAAATGAAGACTTGATTAAAAAGTGCAATTCATCTAAGGAATTTTTGGTTGATAAAGGCTTTAATGGAACTAAAATAGATGAAGCATTAATTGCAAAGTCTAATAATGAAGTTATAGGATATATATTAAATTCTACTTCTCCAAATGGATACGGTGGAAATATTCAAATTTCTCTTGGACTAGATAAAGAAGGAAAAATTCAAGGCTTTGAAATACTTTCAATTAGTGAGACAGTAGGACTTGGTATGAAAGCAAATGATGATGAGTTTAAATCACAATTTGCAGGTAAAAATGTTAAAGAAATAAAATATACAAAATCAGGAGCAGCTGCTGAAGACGAAATAAATGCTATAAGTGGGGCTACTATTACAACTGCTGCAGTTACTGAAGCTGTA
This sequence comes from Clostridium lamae, assembly GCF_033043255.1. Classification (NCBI taxonomy): domain Bacteria; kingdom Bacillati; phylum Bacillota; class Clostridia; order Eubacteriales; family Clostridiaceae; genus Clostridium; species Clostridium lamae. The sequence continues at coordinate 40,453 of NZ_JASCQJ010000017.1, forward strand.
AATTCAGCATTAGTTTTTGCTGAAGAGTATATTATAAATAAGGAGGCTTTTTAATATATGAATAGATATACAGAACGTATTTATAATGGAGTAATTAAAGAAAATCCTACTTTTGTAATGATGCTTGGAATGTGCCCAACTATGGCTGTTACTACTGCAGCTATTAATGGAGTTGGAATGGGACTTGCTACGACTGCAGTTCTTGTAATGTCAAATATGCTTATATCAATGCTTAGAAAAGTAATACCAGATAAAGTTAGAATGCCTGCTTATATAGTTATAGTAGCTTCTTTTGTAACAATTGTAGAAATGTTACTTGAAGCATATTTTTATGAAAGTTTATATAAGTCTCTTGGTATTTTTATACCTCTTATAGTTGTTAACTGTATTATTCTTGGAAGAGCAGAATCATATGCATCTAAAAATGATGTAACATCATCTGTTTTTGATGGAATTGGAATGGGACTTGGTTTTACAGTAGGGCTTTTAGTTATTGGTGCTGTAAGAGAATTAATAGGAAGTGGACAATTATTTGGCTTCACAGTACTTCCAACTTCTTATGAACCGGTATCAATATTTGTACTAGCTCCAGGAGCATTCTTTGTAATTGCATTTTTAACAGCTCTTCAAAATAAATTTAATGCACCTAGTGCTACTAATAAGAAAGATAGTTCATCAGATCATTGTAGTACAGGTTGTGCTGGATGTAGTATTCAAGGATGTAGTTCAAAGATAGAAATAATTAATGGAATTGATGAAGGAGTGAAATAATTATGGTACAAAGTTTAATTTTAGTTATAATAACTACAGTTTTTATAAATAATGTATTACTTAATCAATTCCTAGGGCTTTGTTCCTTCTTGGGAGTTTCAAAAAAGACAGAAACCGCAGTTGGAATGGGGGGAGCAGTTATTTTCGTTATAACTCTTTCTTCTGCAATAACTAACCTTATTTATAATTTTATACTTGTAAAATTTAGTCTTGAATATATGAAGACTATAGTATTTATAGTAGTAATTGCAGCCTTAGTTCAATTAGTTGAAATGATTCTAAAAAAATATATTCCTAGTCTTTATAAAGCGCTTGGAGTGTATCTTCCTCTTATAACTACAAACTGTGCAGTACTTGGAGTTGCTCTTACAAATATTCAAGTTCAATATACAAGTTATCTAGAAAGTTTTATTTTTAGTGTAATAGCTGGTCTTGGAACTTCAGTAGGATATTTAGTTGCAATTTTAATACTTGCAGGAATAAGAGAAAGAATAGAACATAATGATATACCAGAATCTTTTAAGGGAATGCCAATAGTAATAATTTCTGCAGGTCTTATGGCAATTGCTTTTATGGGATTTGCTGGATTATAAGGGGGAAAGAAAATGGGAGAGATTATAATAGCGACAGCCGTTTTAGGAGGAACTGGAATTATAATAGGAATTCTTCTTGGAATTGCAGGAGAGAAACTACAAGTTGAAGTAGATGAAAAAGAATTGGCAGTGCGAGAACTTCTTCCTGGTAATAATTGTGGAGCATGTGGATTTCCTGGTTGTGATGGATTAGCTAAAGCAATATCATTAGGAGAAGCAGAAGCTAATAGCTGTCCAGTAGGTGGTATTACAGTAGCAAATCAAATAAGCGAAGTTATGGGAGTTGCTATAGAAGAGAAAGAAAAACAAATAGCATTTGTAAAATGTGGAGGAACTTGCGATAGTGCTAAGAAAAAGTATAACTATTATGGAATAGAAGATTGTCGTAAGGCAGTTATTGCTCCTGGGGGAGGAGAAAAGGCTTGTTCTTATGGATGTCTAGGGTATGGTTCTTGTGTAAGAGATTGTTTATTTGATGCAATTCATATAATAGATGGAATAGCAGTAGTAGATAAAGAAAAGTGTGTTGCATGTGGAAAATGCATAAAAACTTGTCCTAATAATCTTATAGAAATGATTCCTTATAGTTCAGAATATCAAGTTCAATGTTATTCTAATGATAAGGGGAAAGATGTAAAACTAGTATGTAGTGTAGGTTGTATAGGATGTAAATTATGTACTAAAGTATGTCCAAGTGAGGCTATTACTGTAGATAATAATCTTGCCAAAATTGACTATACTAAATGTATAAATTGTGGAAAATGTGCTGAAAAGTGCCCAGTTAAGATAATAAGATATAGTGAAACTATTAAAGCAGAGTTCAACATATCTGTTTAAAAATAAGCTAGTGGTCAATAAAAAGACTGCTAGCTTATTTATTTTTACATGGATAAAAAGTATATATTGTCTTATTATGACAATAATTCTGTAACTAGGTGAAAATTGTCGCATACTTTAATACTATAGTAATTTATAAAGAGGAGAGAAACATGATAGATGTAATACTAACACCACTACACTATATTTATCTTATCTTTATCATTAGTATTATTGTTGCAATGATAATGAAGAAAGATATATCACTAATTTGTATATTAGGAATATTCATCATAGGACTTGTTGGAACTGAATCAATTTATGAGGCAGTTATGGGGATTTTTAATAGCTTTGTATATGCTACAAAAGAACTAATGCCTACGATTTTTATTATCTCAGTTATAACGGCAATGAGTAGTATTTTAATGGATTCTGGTATAAATAATGAGATAGTGTCTCCGTTTAAAGGGGTAATTAAGAATTATTGGATTGCTTATTGGGTTATTGGGATAGTTATGATGATTATGTCTTGGTTCTTTTGGCCATCACCAGCAGTAGCACTTATAGGTGCTATATTTTTACCTATTGCTAAGAAAGCAGGGCTTCCAGCTATGGGAGTAGCTATATCTATAAATTTATTTGGACATGGCATAGCTTTAGCAAGTGATTATATAATTCAAGCAGCTCCTAAAATCACTGCTGATGCAGCTGGTATACCAGTAGCAAGCGTTATTTCAGCAAGTATTCCTCTTACAATAACAATGGGGGTTGTTACTACTGTTTCTGCATTCTATTTTCTTAGAAAGGATATTAAATCAGGAGCAATGTCTACTGAATATAATATAGATAATGAAGAAAATAACACTAATAAAAAAATGCTTATATCTTCCCAAAAACTAAGAAGAGCATTAGCTTTACTTATTTTAATATTATTTTCTATAGATATAGTTATAATGTTTAAGGCAAACCTTCAAGGCGGAGATGCAACTGCCCTTATAGGTGGTACTGCTGTATTTATATTAAGCTTAATCTCTATAATAACTTATAAGAGAGATGCTCTTGAGAAAATTACAAATGATCTTGTAAAAGGGCTACAGTTTGGTTTTAAAATATTTGGTATTGTGATACCTGTTGCAGCATTTTTCTATTTAGGAGATTCAGCATTTAATGAAGTGTTTGGAGATATACTTAATAAAGCTTCTAATGGTATAGTAAATGATTTAGGGCTTGCTCTTGCAAATATTGTTCCTTTAAACTCAACTGTTTCAGCAAGTACACTTACTGCTGTAGGAGCTATTACAGGCTTAGATGGTTCAGGTTTTTCAGGTATATCCTTAGTTGGATCTATTGCAAAAATATTTTCAACTGCTCTTGGCGGAGGAATAGAAACATTCACAGCTCTAGGACAAATAGCAGGAATATGGGTTGGTGGAGGAACTTTAGTTCCTTGGGCTGTAATACCTGTAGCAGCAATATGTGGTGTAGATCCTTTTGAACTTACTAAGAAAAATCTTAAGCCTGTTATAATTGGGCTTATAGTTACTACTTTTGTAGCAATACTGATAATTTAAGTATAAATCAAAATTAAAAAGTTTAATAAGTATAGTAACAATTTAGTGTGAAGTTAGCCCTGTCTATTTGACGGGGCTAATTTCATATAGATGATTAACATAAGAAGAGTTTTATTATTTTATAGTATATGAATTTATTTAATATATGAGCAATTAGATATTTACAAGAAAGAAATGCAATCGATTTACAAGATTAAACAAAAATGTTATTATGTTTATGTTGAAATAAAAGGGGGAAATATTTATGGAAAGTAATTCAGTTACAGAAAAATCTTCTAAACATATAGCAGCAATCGTATTAGCTGTTATTAGTATTATTTTCGGTCTATTCAGTCCTTTAATAGGTTATATAACATCTATTATAGCAATAGTAATGTCAGCAAGAAAGAAAGCTTATAAAGCAAATAAAAAGTTTAAAATATCACTTGTTATAGGAATAATAGGTTTAGTTTTAAGCCTTGTTTCTCATATTTTAGGAATTATAATTTTATTAAATGTGTAAAATTTGAATACTTAAAAACCTAGAACCATTTTTTATTAACTTAGTTAGTAAAAAGTGGTTCTTTTCATTTTAATAATGTTATAATACAATTATAATTATTTAGTAAATTGTTTAAAAATACGTAATACTATTTTAAGGTTAATAATGATAGATGATTACTTAAAGAAAAATACGAATTTTAAATATACATAATTAAATGAAGGTAAAGAGTAATTTATTCTTTAATTTTATTAAATTGCTTTAACAATGTAAAATAAACAGATAAAAAAAGGAGTAAATAATAATGAATAATATTATATTAGTGGCAGAAACAGGTTCAGATATTCCAAAAGATATTGCAAAAGAATTAGGGATTTTCCTTGTTCCAATGCATGTTACAATGGGAGATAATACTTTTGATGATGGAACTTTTCCAGTTGAAAAAATTTGTGAGTATTACAACAATACAAATAAAACACCAAAGACAAGTGGAAGCTCACCACAAGATTTTATAAAAGTATTCGATGATATTCACAGATTATATCCAGATAAACAGATATTACATTTAGCATATTCTGCAGTAACTACTTGCTCATATCAAAGTGCGGTGATAGCAGCAGAAGATAGAGATTATGTTACTAGTTTTGATACTAAGCAAGTATCTATTGGGCAAGCAGCGATTGTAATTGAAACAGCTAGATATTTAAAAGAAAATCCTAATGTTACTATGGATGAATTGATAAAGGAAGTAAGCAACATAAGCAATCGTACAAGAATGTGCTTTGTTCCCTCTGAATTAGAGTATCTTAGAGCTGGAGGGCGTGTGAGTAATGCAGTGTTCATAGGTGGAAAAATATTAAATATTCATCCATCAATTGAAATTGATAATGGCTATTTAGTAGCTAAGAAAAAGTATAGAGGTAAAATGGAGAAGATAGTAACAAGACTAATAGAAGAATATAGCAATGCGGAAAATTTAGATAAAAAAGAAGTGTATTTCTTGTGGTCCATAGGATTATCAGATACAGTTCGTAAATTGGCTGAAGAAAAAGCAAAGGAAATAGGATTTGAAAAAATTAATTGGATGAAAACAGGCTGTGTAATAACAAGTCATGGAGGCCCAGGCGCATTTGGAATCGTAGGATTTTCTAAATTATAGTATATAAGATCTAGGGTAATATTTATAGAGGCAAAAGTGTAAATAAATTAATGAATATAATTAAATAAACGAATACGTAGTTCAAAAGTGAGTTAGCCACATCCTTATGGAGGTGGCTTTTTTGTAGTATTAAATATGTATAATTTTTTGCTTTATTGAATTTATAAGAATTATAGTTTGAAGAGTATTTTAAGAAATTATAAATAATTTAAAAAAAAAAAAATAAATATTTTAAGTACACATTTTGATATTGTGTGATATAATGTTATTATAACAAAACAAAGTAATCCGATAGGAAATAACGGCTAAGACGAGAAGAGTAGGTTAATAAAAGCTTTCAGAGAAAAATCTCCTTGGGTGTAAGAGATTTAAGTAGATATTAATTGAAGTGCATCTCCGAGCTCTGAATCGAACTAATAGTAGACTTCAGCGGGAACGCCCGTTAAAGCGTTAAGGTATATTTGTACCCAAATATTGAGATGGTGAAACGCATTAAATATAAATTAAAAAAGTAGAATTGTTGATGTAATTTGTTCAAAATTACTAAAATAAATTAATTCTAGAAACTCTATTATGAGTTTCTACCTTAATTTTACATTCTTCATTTTTCATTTTACATTGTGCGTCAGCACTAATTAGAGTGGAACCGCGGAAGTTAACTTCTGCCTCTAAGATTTTAGAGGCAGGAGTTTTTTTGTGCTATAGCACAATTTAAAGAAACACTATTTGAGATTTAGATATTTTCTTAAGGAAGAACTTAACTGATATAAAAACAATTTTAATTAAAATAAGGGAGGGTATATTATGAATTCCGTACAATATTTTGATTCTGTAGCAGAAAAGTGGAATGTTATTCGTAGTGAGTATTTTGAAGAGAGGTTAAAATATAAACTTTTATCATTAACAAATATAAAGGACAAGGTTGTAGCTGATTTAGGATGTGGGACAGGATTTGTTTCTTTAGCTTTAGCAAACGAGGCAAGTATAGTATTTTCTGTAGATAATTCAAAGAATATGCTTAAGCAGTTAAAGGGTAATGCATTAGATAAAAATCATCAAAATATATACCTTATAAAATCTTCACTTGATAACTTAACACTTTTTGATGAATCTGTAGATGTAATTTTTATAAATATGGCACTTCATCATATAAAGGATGCAGAAAAAGCTATATCTGAAATGCATAGAGTTTTAAAGAAAGATGGTGTAGTAATTATATCTGATGTTATGGAGCATGACGGTGAGTGGGCAAGAGAAGAAATGTTTGATGAGTGGCTTGGATTTTCAAATGAGCAAATAATAAATTGGCTAGAGGGAACTGGCTTTAATAATATACAAATAGAAAATACAGATTTAAGCTGCAAAGGTTATTCAAGCAAGGGAGAATACACAGAGGTAGGAATCTTTATAGCAAAAGCAATAAAAAAATAATAGGGGAGGAGTTAGGAGATGAAAATTGAATCATTATTAATTCATGGAGGTATAGATGGAGACGAGAAAACAGGGGCAGTAAATGTACCAATATACCAAACATCAACTTATAAACAGCCAAGCTTTGGTGTGAATAAGGGATACGAATATTCTAGAACAGGGAATCCAACAAGAGAGGCCTTAGAAAAACTTGTTTCAGATCTTGAAGAAGGTTATGCAGGTTTTGGATTTGCTTCTGGGATGGCAGCTACAACTGCTGTTCTTTCCCTTTTTAAATCAGGTGATAAGATAGTTATTTCAAATAATGTATATGGAGGAACCTTTAGAGTTTTAGATAAGGTATTTAACCATTTTGGAATTGAATATAAATTAGTTGATACTTCTAATTTAGAGGAAGTAAAGAAAAGCATTGATGAAAGTGTAAAAGCTATATTTATAGAAAGCCCAACAAATCCACTTATGGATATAACAGATATTAAAGAAATTTCAAATATAGCTAAGGATAATGGAATATATACTATAGTAGATAACACATTTATGACTCCTTATTTTCAAAAGCCAATTAAACTTGGTGCAGACATAGTTATTCACAGTGCTACTAAGTATCTTGGTGGACATAGTGATACAGTTTCAGGAGTAGTTGTTGTTAACAGTAAAGAGTTAGCAGAAAGACTTCATTTTATCCAAAATTCAACAGGAGGAGTTTTATCACCTTTTGATTCATTTATGTTAATAAAAGGTATTAAAACCTTAGCTGTTAGAATGGATAGACATAATGAAAATGCAAAAGTAGTTGCAGAGTTTTTAAATAGTAGCGAAGAGGTAGAAAAAGTATATTATCCAGGACTTAAAAATCACCCAGGATATGAAATTCAAAATAAACAAGCTAAAGGCTATGGTGGAGTTATATCCTTTGTAATAAAAGAAGGATATGATTATAAGAAGTTTTTTGAAAGTCTTAAGATAATAACTTTTGCTGAAAGTTTAGGAGGAGTTGAGTCATTAACTTGTCATCCAGCTTCAATGACTCATGCTGCAATACCATATGATATAAGGCAAGAAGTAGGAATAGTTGATAATTTAATAAGAATATCTATTGGTATAGAAAATGTAGAAGATTTAATAAATGATATAAAAAATGCATTGAAGGAGAGTAAGTTAAATGGTTAAAGTAGAAAGTTTTGATCTAGATCACACAAAGGTAAAGGCACCTTATGTTAGAAAATGTGGAGTGCAAAAAGGAGTTAATGGAGATAATATATCTAAATTTGATTTAAGATTTATGCAACCAAACAAAGAAGTAATGCCAACAGCTGCAATTCATAGCATAGAGCATTTACTAGCGGGAATAATGAGAGAAAAAATAGAAACTATAATAGATATTTCACCAATGGGATGCAGAACAGGTTTCTATATGACTGCTTGGGGAGATGTGGAAGTAGATGATGTAATAGAAGCACTAAATTATAGCTTAGAAAAAATATTAGAAGAAAAAGAAGTACCAGCAGCTAATGAACTTCAATGTGGTAATTACAGAGATCATTCCATAGAGCTTGCACATGAATACGCCAAGAAAGCATTAAAAGAAGGCTTTAGCAGTGAAATATATAGATAGTATCCAACAGTTAATAGGAAACACTCCAATAATTAAGTTTAATAACTTAAATATTAAAGATGGGATAAATGTATTTGCTAAGCTTGAAGGAAATAATCCAGGAGGAAGTGTAAAAGACAGGATAGGAGTTTACATGATAGAAGGAGCAGAAAGGGAAGGAATATTAAAGCCTGGATACACAATAATTGAAGCAACTGCAGGAAATACTGGTCTTGGTATAGCTATAGCTGCAATAAATAAAGGATATAATATAGTATTTGTAGTTCCAGAGAAGTTTTCTATAGAAAAGCAAACATTAATGAGAGCACTTGGAGCTAAAATTATAAATACTCCAAGAGAAGATGGAATGCTTGGTGCTGTAAAAAAAGCAGAAGAATTACTGATAACCACAGAAAATTCAATAAGTTTAAGACAATTTGAAAACCAAGCCAATCCCCTCGCCCATTATGAAACAACTGCTCCAGAAATATATGAAGCTATGGATGGAAAAATAGATTATTTTGTTTCTGGTGCAGGGAGTGGTGGAACCTTTGCTGGAGTAGCAAAATATTTAAAAGAAAAAAATAAAAATATAAAAGCAATATTAGCAGATCCAGAAGGGTCCACTATGGGAGGTGGCATTGAAGGCTGTTATGATATAGAAGGAATAGGAAATAACTTTATTCCCAATACCATGGATATGAAATTAGTAGATGATATTATAAAGGTTTCAGATAAGGAAGCCTATGATATGGTAAAACTAATAGCATTAAAGGAAGGTATTATAGTAGGAAGTTCATCTGGAGCAGTAATATCAGCAGTTTTAAAATTATCAGAGAAAATAGATAAAGGCAATATAATTACTATTTTACCTGATAGAGGTGATAGGTATTTTAGTAAAAATATATATTAATTAATAAGGAAAAGTCATCTATTAGCAAGAAATCTTATAGATGACTTTTATATTTATTACTTAGTATAATTATCCAAATAACCTTGAATGAATATAATAGGAGTTCCTTTATTTCAACTTTCTGATGTTAAGTCAGTTGAACTAGAGAAAAGACAAAGTGATTATTTGGTAATATAGAAAATAAAGATTTTGAAAAAGTTGATAATAAGATAAAATAGAAGATACAAAGAAACTTACAAGGGGATAGAAAAATGAGAATTTATTATTTTACATCCACAGGAAATTCATTATATGTAGCTAAAAGAATAAAAGAAGGGATAGGGGAATGTGAGTTAATCTCTATACCAAAGGCTTTAAAAGAAGAGAATTTTAATTTAGAAGATGATGTAATAGGTTTTATATATCCAATACATTGTGGTTCATTACCTTTAGTGGTTGAAGACTTTATATCTAAAGTAAATATAAAGGATAAAACCTATATTTTTGCAATAGGAGTTACTGGAGGAGGAAAGGCTAAAGAAAGTTTTCCTCATATTAATGAGCTTTTAGGTAATAAGGGTGAACTTAGTAATTATTTATGTGTAAAATATATTTCAAATTATACAAGGTCAGGAAGGAATCCATCTAAGGAGAGAGCTATTAAAGCAATAAATTTATATGAAGATGTAATAAATGATTTTATTGAAGTTATTAAAAAGCAAGAAGTAAAGAAGGTTAATTATAAAAGTAAGAGAATATTATTTAAGGCTTGGAAGACTTTATATAAAAATAGAGACAAGGCATTTAATGTTAATGATAAATGTATAGGTTGTGAAATGTGTAAATCAATTTGTCCAGTAGATAATATTAAAATGAACAATAATAAACCAATATGGTTAGGAAATTGTACTGATTGTATGGCATGTATAAATATATGTCCTAAGGAAGCTATAAATATTGGCAAAACAACCTTAAAGAAAAATAGATATAGGAATCCATTTATCGAGGTTAAAGAGCTAATATAAAATAATTATAGTTAAAAAGCATATTGTAATAAATACACTAAAACTAAATTTGAATTTGGAGTTAATATATGAAGAAACTAGACAATATCTTAAAGATAAAAGAATATGATCAATTTAAGTGTACTGCAGATAAATGCAAATTCACCTGTTGTAAGGGCTGGGATATAAATGTAGATAATAACACTTATAATAAGTGGAAAGAAAAAGATGATCTTAACTATCTTTTAGATAATGTAAGATTTACAAAGAGTAATGGGGAAAATAATTATTTAATAAAAAAAGAAACAAGAGGAGTTTGTCCTTTACTAAGTGATGAAGGATTATGCAATATAGTTATTAACCATGGTGAAGAATATTTATCTTCAACTTGTAAAAGCTTTCCAAGAATAACAAATGATTTTGAAGATGTAAGAGAGCTTACTTTATCTTGCTCATGTCCTGAAGTAGTTAATATAATCAGCAATATGAAAGAAAAGATTTATATAGAATCCGATGAAGCCTTATCTTACATTGAAGATTTAGGATGCTTAAAAATAAGAGAAACTTTAGTTAATATACTTCAAAAAGAAGATATTAGTTTAGAAGATAAGCTTACTATTTCTTATTATATGCTTATTAATATACTTGATAGTGATGATTTAGATTATGAAGATTTAATAAGGTTTTTAGATAATTATAAATCTGAAAATTACCCAAAAGAAGAAATAAATATATATAAGGTCTATGAGAAGAAAGGTAATGTTAAACATTTAAAAGAAATAAATTCATTATTTATAGATATAATAGAAAACTATAAAAATGTTTCTTTATTTGAAGAATCACTAAAAGATATTTATAAGTTTGCTAAAGAAATTAATATAGAAAAGTTTTTCAATCATTGGAAAGAATTTAAGTGTCTATTTAAATCCTATGAGACTTTAATTGAAAATTGTATTGTATCAAAGGTTTTAGGTAGTTGTGTTAGTGATGATTTAGAAGAAATGATTATTTCCTTTGAAATGATTATATTAGAATATTTATTTATAAGGCAGGCTGTATTTTTAAGATATTGTATTAATATAAAAGAAGAAGTTACCAGCCAAGATATAAAAGAGTATATTGTGATTTTTTCAAGGATTATAGGAAAAAATTCAGATGCAGTAATAGAATTTTTATTAGATATTTTTGAAAGTGAAATATTGGACTTTGATTATGTAAATTCTTTAACTTTAGTTTAATAGAAATTTTAATTGAAATATTAGAAAATAATAAAGTGAAATTAAGTGGTAAAGCTATTATAGTTCTTAAAGGAGAATTATATTTTTAAGTATAACTATAAATTGAAGGGGGAATTAAAAATGTTTTTAGAAGCTGATTTAGTTATGGAATTAGAAGTTGAAATCACTAATTCTATGTCAGTAGGAAAAGGATTAAATGGATATCTTAATATTATTCCAATTACAGGAGGTACTTTTAAATGCTTAAATAATGATGGAGTCTTTGCAAATGGTATAATATTACCTGGTGGTGCAGATTGGAATACAAGAAAAACTGAAACTTTATCACATGTTTATGCTAAATATACAATCAAAACTGAGGATAATATATTTATATCTGTTGAAAATGAAGGCTATTTAGATGATATGGTGAGCAGTCAAATTATTAAGACTGTACCTAAATTTAAAGTTAATGAAGATAGTAATTACAGTTACTTAAATACTGGTGTGTTTGTCGCTTCATTGGAGCTAAATTTTTCTGAAAAAAGTATTGTATCAATTAAAGTGTATAAACTTAGATAATTTATAAAGGGTGTTATAAATATAAAATTATGGTGAGGAGAAATTTTTATGGGTAATGATAATAATGAAATAATAAAAGATTCATTAAAGGATAAAGAATTTAAAGTTCTTCCGGCGGAATATAGAATTGAGAATAAAAAACAGGGGACTATAGAAAGCTTAGAATATAAGGTAGAAAATTTAAAAATGTGCAATAATATTAAACATTTAAATCTTTACCTTCCCTATGGATATAAGGCTACAGATAAGAATAAAAAATATAATGTTCTATATCTAATGCATGGTGGTGGAGAAGATGAGAATTTACTATTTGGAGGTCCTGGGAAAAATACAGAGTTAAAGAATATATTAGATAATATGATTGCTAATGGTGATATTCAACCTCTTATTGTAGTTACACCTACATTTTATGGCGTAAAAAATGATTTAAAAAACGATGAAAAACTTAGTCATGTTGAAATACTTGATCATCCACTTCCTATAGTAGAAACTCAATATTTTCATGATGAATTGATTAATGACCTTATACCATTTGTGGAAACTAAATATAATACTTATACTGCATCAGATAATAAAGAAGATTTGAAGGCAACACGTGAGCATAGGGCCTTTGGTGGATTTTCTATGGGTTCAGTTACCACTTGGTATGCATTTATAAATTGTCTAGATTATTTCAAATATTTTATACCATTAAGTGGTGACTGCTGGGCATTAGCTCAAAAAGCTGAAGGTAATATGGCAAAAGAAACAGCTGAATACTTGGCTAAAGTAGCAAAAGATTCTGGCTATACTCCAAAGGAATACTATTTACTTTGTGCTTCAGGAGACTTGGATATCGCTTATCCTAACATGAGGCCTCAGATAGATGCTCTGAGAGAATTAAAGGATAGCTTTATATATTCGTCAGATTTGAAAGAAGGAAATTTTTATTTTATTGTAGGTCATGGAGGTATACATAATTGGCATTGGATTAACCAATTTATTTATAATATACTTCCTGATTTATTTAATTAATATAAAATATCTAGAAATTATAAATGTAAATATCTAGAAATTATAAATGTAAATATCTAGAATTTTTAGGGTGTTTTTATAAATGGTTTTGATATAGAATTTATCTATACACAACAGTATATTGTGAAAACGATTAAAAATTTAAATAAATCTAATGTAAAGGTATACTGCTGGGTTGCAAAATAGTAAAAAAGTTAATCACAAAACTATTTAGGGGGATGAGAATATGAAAGCCAAAAAAATTATGAGCCTTATCTTTACTTTAGCTATTGCTACATCATTATTTGTAGGCTGTGGAGGAAGTAAAGAAGAAACTGGAGGAAATGATAAGCCAGTAGTATTAACAACTTTACAAGAATCTTCACAAGGATGGGTAAGAAACTTTAACCCATACAATAAACCAGTTCAATTTACTCAAGGATTTATGTACGAGCCATTGGTTATTTTTGATGCTAATAATGGTGGACAAGAAACAATGTGGCTAGCTGAAGACATAATAAGTGAAGAAGATAACAAAACTCTTATAGTAAAATTGAGAAAAGATATTAAATGGAGTGATGGTGAAGCCTTCAATGCTGATGACGTTGTATTCACATACAATTATTCAAAGGATAAACCAGAGATAGATACAAGTGGTAACTGGAATGGAGATAATCCAAAGATGCAATCAGTAGAAAAGGTAGATGAATATACAGTTAAATTTGTAATGTCACATCCAAATGTATTCCATAGAAAAGATATATTCTATCAAGCTTGGATAGTTCCAGAGCATGTATTCTCTAAAATTACAGATCCAGCAACAGCAGTAGTAGAAAATCCAGTTGTTACAGGAGCTTTCTCAGAAGTTAAAGATTTTACTCCTGAAATGGTTGTTTTAGGAAGAAACCCAAACTATTGGAAAGCTGATGATCTAGAAGTAGATGAATTAAGAATACCTCAATTTGATGGTAATGATGCTGCCTTAGCATTGTTAGAAGAAGGAAATGTTGACTGGGCTTATATTATGATTCCAGATATTGAAAACACTTATGTAAAAGGTGATGCTAATAAAAAATATTGGTATGGTAAAAATGATGGTATAAGAATAAGTTTTAACTATATGACTAAAAATGAAAATAATAAGAAAGCTTTCGAATCAGTAGATTTTAGAAAAGCTGTATCTTTAGCAACTGATAGAAAGAGCATTAATGAGTCTGCAGCATTTGGTTATTTAAGTGACGAGATACCTACAGTTACTGGATTACCACCAATGTTGTCATCTTATATAAATGAAGATGCAAAAGCACTTTCAGATCCATACATGAAATTTGATTTAACTGAAGCAGGAAAAATTCTTGATGCAGCAGGTTTTGTAGATAAAGATGGAGATAAGTTTAGAGATAATCCAGATGGAACTCCAATTGCATTTGAAATAATTTCACCAGCAGGTTGGTCAGATTGGAATGCAGGAGCACAAATAGTTGCTGAAAATTTACAAAAAGTTGGTATAAATGCTACAAATGCACCTAAAGAGCTTGGAGTAGTTACAGAAGCATGGGGAACTGGTGAGTTTGATATGTTATATACAGCATTCGGACAAAACACAAATATATGGAAGTACTACTTTGACACAATTGGTGATCAATCAAGATTTTTAACAAGTACTTGGTGGTCAACTTGTCAAAATAATTATAAAAATGATGAAATGACAGCTTTAATAGAAGAATTAGCTGCAGCACCTGAAGCAAGACAAGCTGAAATAATAGAAACAATTGAAAAATTCTTTGCTGAAAATATGATTAGTGTACCAATACTATTCAATGGTAAGTGGAATGTTTATAACGATGCTAGATTTACAGGATGGACAACAGCAGAAGGTAAAGGTCCAGATCCATCTAACTGTATACACGATTCTAAAATACTACAATTATTGGCATTAGAACCAGTAAAATAAATAATTAAGTAATATCAGAGGAGGAGAAAGATGAGATATATTTTAAAACGATTATCGTTTTATTTTATGGCCTTTATTGGAGCATTTACATTAAACTTCTTTCTTCCTCGTCTTATGCCAGGAGACCCAGTCCAAATGAGATTAGGAGAGCTTGCAAGACAAGGTGGTAAAGTAGATCCATCAACTATACAAGCTATTGAAAAAATGTTTGGAATTAACAGCAATGAACCTTTAATAGTAACTTATATTAGAAATTTTGGTGATATATTAAAAGGTGATTGGGGTGTTTCTTTTACAAATAACCTATATCCTGTTACTGAGGTAATAATGAGACCACTAGGATGGACAGTATTTTTATGTGGAACAGCATTAATAATATCATTCATTATTAATACGGCTTTGGGTATATTTGTTGCATGGAGAAGAGGAAGTAGATTAGATACGACGTTAACAGTTGGTGGACAAATTATGGCAAATATTCCTGCTATAATTATTGCATTAACTCTAAGCTATACATTAGCTTATAGTGGGATTTTTCCTAAAGGGTATGCAATAACTCCATTATTATATGCTAAAGGTTTTGAATATGTTAAGGATGTTGCCTATCATGCTTTCTTGCCAGTAACTGCAATTCTTATAAGTAGTTTTGGCGGAATTATGGGTATGAGAGCTAATATGATAAATCAATTAGGTGAAGATTATATAGTTATGGGAGTGGCCAAAGGAGTTCCTGATAAAAAGATTATGTTTAAGTATTGTGCAAGAAATGCACTGTTACCAGTAGTAACTTCATTTGCAATGTCAGTTGGATTTTTACTTGGTGGACAACTACTTATTGAAAATATATTTAACTATCCAGGATTAGGAAAGCTAATGATTCAAGCTATTAATGGTAGAGACTATCCATTAATGCAAGGTATTTTGCTTATGACTACTATTTTGATGTTGACAACTAATTTTATTGCAGATATAAGTGTTTTTGTTCTTGATCCAAGAATTAGAAGACAATCAGGAGAATAATTATAAGTAAAGTATGAGGTGTAATATGGTAAAGAAATTATTTAATTCTAGAATAGTAAATTTTTTAAAAGAGTCTCCTAAAACCACTGCTGGAGTAATTTTAATATTTATTGTATTAATATTAACTCTAGGAGCTAACTTATTTACACCATATGAACCTATGCAAACATTTGATGGATTATGGCGTGTAGCTCCATCATCTGACCATATTCTTGGAACTACACAAGCAGGTAAAGATGTATGGGCTCAAACTTTATATGGTGGAAGAGTATCCATATCAGTTGGAATTTTTGCAGGTTCAATTGCAGTTGTTTTAAGTTTAATAGTTGGAATTACAGCTGGTTATTTTGGAGGGGTAGTAGATAACGTTATCACAACTATAATAAATGTAATTATGGTTATTCCACAAACAGTATTATTATTAATAATTGCATCAATGATAGGGGTAATATCACCTATAGCAATTGGGATTATAATAGGGATTACTTCTTGGCCATGGGGAGCACGTGTTTATAGAGCTCAAACCATGAGTTTAAGGAATAGAGAGTTTGTAAAATCAGCTGAAACATTAGGTGAATCTAAGCTTCGTATATTATTTGTAGAAATAATGCCTAATATGTTATCAATGATAACTACAGGATTTATAAGCACAATAATATATGCTATTATGGCACAATCATTTATTGAGTTTATAGGTTTTGGTGATAGAATGTCAGTAACTTGGGGACAAATGTTAAATAACGCTCAAAGTACAGGTGCTTTAAGTAGTGGTGTATGGTGGGAAATACTAGGTCCAAGTGTATTTGTCATATTATTTGGTGCTGGACTTACATTGATTAATTTCTCAATAGATGAGGTTTCTAATCCAAAATTAAGAGCTCAAAGGATTATGAGAAAATATAATAAAGAAAAGAAAATTCAAGAAAAATTATTAAAGAGACAATTTTCAGGAATTACTACTAATGAAGGAGGGAATAGGTGATGGGAGCAATACTTGAAGTAGAAAATCTTTGTGTTGATTATATAACAGAAAGAGGCCATATAAGAGCAGTAGATAATGTAAGTTTTGTTATTGAAGAAGGAAAAAGTTTAGGACTCGCCGGAGAATCAGGCTGTGGTAAAAGTACTATTGCTTATTCACTAATGAGATTGCATAGACCTCCAGCACTTATTACTGGTGGAAAAATAAAAATGGATGGTAAGGATATTTTATCTTTATCAGAAAATGAATTACAAAATTTTAGATGGAATAAAATAAGCATGGTATTTCAATCAGCTATGAACTGTTTAAATCCAGTAGTTACTCTTGAAAACCAATTTTTTGAACTTTATAAAACTCATGGTATAACTAAAAATAAAAAAGAATCAAGAAAGATGGCGGAAGAACTTCTAGAAATAGTAGGTATTCCAGCTAATCGTTTAGGTGATTATCCACATCAATTTTCAGGCGGAATGAGACAGCGTGCTGTAATTGCAATGGCATTAGCTTTAAAGCCAAGACTTCTTATATTAGATGAACCTACCACAGCGTTAGATACTGTAGTTCAAAGAGATATATTACAAAAAATATATGATTTAAAAGAACAGTTTAATTTTTCGATTTTATTTATCACTCATGATATTAGTCTAATGATGGAATTCTGTGATACAGTAGCAATAATGTATGCAGGTAAAATTGTTGAACAAGCATCTTCAAGTAAGATATTAAAGAATCCACAGCATCCATATGCTTATGGATTAAAGAATTCATTTCCTTCATTACAAGGCGAAATAGAATATATGGAAGGGATTCCAGGTTCACCATTAAATTTAAGCAACATTCCTAAAGGATGTAGATTCCAGGAAAGATGTTTTAAAGCAACTAAAATATGTTTTGAAGAAGAACCACAAAGAAGTTCACAAGGTGAAGAATTCTTCTTCTGCCATAATCCATTAGAATTGGTAAAGGAGATAGGATAAGATATGAAAGCAGAAGAATTAGTAAAACCAATATTTAGCGTAAAAAATGTTACAATGGATTTTAAAGTTGCTATAAAAGGATTTCTTTCAAAAAAAGGTACTATTCGTGCTTTAAATGATATATCTTTTGACTTATATCCTGGAGAGTCTTTAGCGATAGTTGGAGAATCAGGCTGCGGAAAGTCTACATTATGTAGAATCGCAATGAAATTCTATGAACCAAGTTCTGGACAAATGTTTTTTGAAAATGAAAATATTCATGAATTAAAAGGTGAAAAACTTAAAAATTATAGACAAAAGTCTCAAATGATTTTCCAAGATCCTTTTTCATCTTTAAATCCATTGCACAATATATATTATCATCTTAAAAGACCATTAGAGCTTTATCATCCTTCTGATGAAGAGACAATGAATAAAAAGATGGATGAATATCTAACAATGGTTGGATTAACTCCACCTAAGGATCAAGGTGAAAAATTTCCTCACCAACTTTCTGGTGGACAAAAGCAAAGAGCTTATATTGCAAGAGTATTAGCAGTAGGAGCAGATGTGATTTTTGCAGATGAGCCTACTTCCATGCTAGATGTATCAATAAGACTTGGAGTTTTAAACTTATTAAATAAACTAAAAACAGAGATGAAAAAATCTTTTGTATATATTACTCATGATATTGCTACAGCAAGATATTTTGCAGATAGAATAATAGTATTATATGCTGGTCATATGGTTGAATGGGGAGAGGTAGATAAAGTAATTTGCAATCCCAAACATCCATATACTAAGCTTCTTATAGCAGCAGCTCCAGATCCTGAAAGAGAAGGAGTAATTGATTTACCTGTTGTAAGAGATAAAGATACAGAAATAAGACAGTGGACTCCAGAAAGCAAAGGATGTCCATTTAGGACAAGATGTCCAGTAGCACAGGACATTTGTGCAAGTCAATGTCCTGAACCTAGAGAAGTGGCGCCTGGACAATTTATTAGATGTATACATGGTTAGTTGATTAGATTCTTTTCATAATATTAATATAGAAAATTGCAGTGATTTTCTTACTATAAATCCTAGAGGTATGAACTCTAGGATTTATTTTTTGCTTAAAAAGCATTGAAATATTTTCAAAAATTGAAAATTCACAATATTTAGACTATGTCTATTTAAAGGGAGAGTGTAATATTATATAATACAGTTATATAATATAGTACAAATAGATTTAAGAGGAAAGATTATAGTTTATATTATTAATAAAGCTTCTAGGATTGAAGTAAAAAATCTTGAATATTGGGGTGAAGGTGTTATTATTTTACCGGCAAGAAGAGAGGGGAGAATAATGTGTTAAAGGTATTTATAGCAGATGATGAACTTCATATAAGAGAAGAAATAAAAAATATTATTAATTGGAATGAACGTGGATTTATTATATGTGGAGAAGGTATTGATGGTGAGGATACATATGAAAAGATTTGTGTCCTAAAGCCAGACTTAGTATTAATGGATATAAAAATGCATAGAAAATCAGGATTAGATGTTTTAAGAGATGTAAAGAAAAAAGGATTTTTAGGAAAGTTTATAATAGTAAGTGAGTACTCTGAATTCAATTACGTAAAAGAGGCTATGAGATATGGAGCAAAATCCTACTTATTAAAACCTATAGATAAGGACGAGTTACTTGATGTTGTTAATGAAATAAAAAAAGAAATTTCTTATGAAAAGAACTTAAATATAAATATTCAAAGTAGATTTCAATTAATAAAAGAACAAGTTTTATCTCAGCTATGCTTAAATAATAAGTCGGAAGAAGTAAAAGAAAGCTTAAACTCTACAAATAATAAAAGTTTATATATAGCATTGATATCTACTGATAAAAATAAATTTGATAATGATAATACAATTGATTTAGAACGATGCCTTAAAGAAAAGTTGTTTAGCAAAAATACTAATATTTTTAAAGTTAGAAATAGAATAGCAATAATGTTTTATGATAAAAGTATTGAGTATATTTATTCATTATTAAGAAAGATAAAAATACAAATTGAAGAAGAGATGAAAGAAAATCTTTTTATAACAATAGGTGAAGAATTTAATAATATTTTTAAAATTAATTATTCATATGAAAGTGCTAAAGATTTAATGAAGAATAGGTATTTATACCTTAATGAAGGCATTATTTATAAGGATAAGATAAAAAATATTATTAATAGCCCAATTAGCGAAGAACAAATAATTAATAATTTATATAGTTATATAGAAATAGGTGAAGTATATGAGATAGAGAGAAGTTTTTTACTGTTAGAAACATTAATAATAGAAAAGAATTATAAAGAAGAACAAATAAAAGCTTTACTAACTACTTACTATATTAAATTAAAAGATGATATTATATCAAACTATGATGTAAAAGAAAGCTTAGATATGGATAATAGAATAACTATTGAAGAAATTTATAGTAGGAATAGCTTACATGAAGTTATTAAGTATTTAATAGATAAATTTTTGATTATTTCAAAACATGTAGCAAGTAACTTAAAGGGTAAGGGTATTAGAAGAATAGTAAAATATGTAGATAATAAATATTATAGAGATTTAAAATTAGAGGATTTAGCAGAAATATTTAATTATAATAGCTCTTACTTAGGTAAATTATTTAAAGATACTACAGGTAAAAGTTTTAATACTTATTTAGATCATGTAAGAATAGAACAAGCTAAAAAATTAATTATTGAAGATAAATTGAAAGTATATGAAATATGTGAAAAGGTAGGTTATAAAAATATTGATTATTTTTATTATAAATTTAAAAAATATGTAGGTACAAGTCCTTTAAATTATAAGAAACTAAGTAATTATAAAAATGCCTAAATTTCATTTAATCGTTTACTATATATCGTAAAATATATTTAATGGAGGATAATATGGGACAATATACATTGGATTTAGAAAAGTATGCAAGTATTATAAGACAGGTAGCAGCAGAAAGCTGTGTTTTATTAAAAAATGACGATAATGCACTTCCACTTAGAAATAATGATAAGGTAGCTGTATTTGGAAGGAGCTCCTTTAATTATTATAAAAGTGGATTAGGTTCAGGTGGCCTTGTAAATACAAGATATGTAGTTAGTATTATAGATGCTTTAAGAGAAAATAAAGATATTGTTTTAGATGAAGAATTATTAAAAGTATATGAAGAATGGATTAAAGAAAATCCTTATGATGAAGGTCAAGGATGGGGAAAAGTGCCATGGTCCCAAAAAGAAATGAAACTTGAAAATTCAGTAGTACAAGCTGCCTCACATGCAGATATTGCATTAGTTATAATAGGACGTACTGCAGGAGAAGATCAAGATAGTAGAAATGAACCTGGAAGTTATCTTTTAACTGAAGATGAAGAAAGCATGATTGAAAAAGTTACTAGGACATTTAAAAGAACTGCTGTAATTTTGAACGTTGGTAATATTATAGATATGAAATGGGTAGATAAATATAATCCTTCTTCTGTTCTTTATATATGGCAAGGAGGCCAAGAAGGAGGTAATGGAGCTGTTGATGTTTTAACAGGTAAGGTAAATCCATGTGGAAAATTAACAGATACTATTGCAAAGAATATTGAAGATTATCCATCAACTGAAAATTTTGGAGGTATTGAAAGTAATTATTATAAAGAAGATATTTATTTAGGATATCGTTATTTTGAAACTCTTGCAAAGGATAAAGTAATGTATCCATTTGGATATGGACTATCATATACTAATTTTAATATTGAAGGAAAAATTTCAAGAGTAACAAGTAAAGAAGTAATAGTTGAAGCTATTGTAACTAATATAGGAAATGTATCAGGAAAAGAAGTTGTGCAAGTATATATAGAAGCACCACAAGGAAAACTTGGAAAACCAGCAAGAGTACTTGTTGGATTTACAAAAACTAATGTAATTAATCCACTTGAAAATGAAAAAGTAGAAATAAAAATTCCTAAATATTATATTGCTTCTTATGATGATAGCGGAATAACTGGATATAAGTCATGCTATGTATTAGAAGAAGGTTGTTATAAGGTTTATATTGGTTCAGATGTTAGAAGTGCTAAGATTTCTGGAGAATATAATGAAGAATTTACTCTAGTAGAAAGATTAGAAGAAGCATGTGCACCTACAGCTTCCTTTGAAAGATTCAAATTAGCTTTTAATGAAGATGGAAGTCCTAAGATTATAATGGAAGAGGCTCCTACAAGAACTATAAATCCATATAAAAGAATGGAAGAAAGACGTGAAGAGGAGATACCTTATACTGGTGACAAAGGTTATAAGCTTGGAGATGTATTTAATAAAAAGGTAGATATAGATGATTTTGTTGCTCAATTAAGTGATGATAATTTAATTTATATGTTTAGAGGAGAAGGGATGTGTAGCCCTAAAGTAACACCAGGAACAGCAGCTGCTTTTGGTGGAGTAACAGATAAACTAAGAGATTTTGGAATACCACTTGCATGTTGTGCAGATGGACCTTCAGGAATACGTATGGATTGTGGAACTAAAGCATGTTCATTGCCAAATGGAACAGCTCTAGGCTGTACATTTAATATGGAGTTAGTAGAAGAACTTTATAAAATGACAGGAAAAGAGATGAGAAAAAACAAGATAGATTCTCTTTTAGGACCAGGAATGAATATCCATAGAAACCCATTAAATGGACGTAATTTTGAATATATTTCAGAAGATCCATTATTAACAGGAAAAATAAGTTTAGCTCAAGTAATTGGAATACAATCACAAGGTGTTGCACCAACTATTAAGCATTTCTGTGCTAATAACCAAGAAGTGGCTAGACATTTTGCAGATTCAGTAGTATCAGAGAGGGCACTTAGAGAAATTTATTTAAAAGGATATGAAATAGTAGTTAAAGAAGGTAATGGACGCTCTGTTATGACTAGTTACGGGCCAGTAAATGGTATTTGGACTGCTGGAAATTATGATTTATGTACAACAATACTTAGAAAAGAGTGGGGCTTTGATGGCATAGTAATGTCAGATTGGTGGGCAAATGCAAATATAGAAGGTGAAAAAGCTACAAGAGAAAATAAGTACCCAATGGTAGTGGCACAAAATGATTTATATATGTGTGTAGTAGATTCAGAAGCAAATCCTGAAAATGATAACGTTAAAGAAGCTTTAGTAAGTGGTGAGCTAAAAAGAAGTGATTTGCAAAGAAATGCAAAAAACATTTTAAATTTTATAATGAAATCACCATCAATGTTACATGAATTAGATCTTATTAGTGAAGAGGAATTAAGGGGAATTAATGAAAAAGACGAAGATGATTTCCCTATAGAAAATATAGTCTATTATAAAGCAGATAAAGAAACTAATAATATTGTTATTGATGGAAATATATTTAATAATGCAAAAGGTAATTCAGAGGTATTTGGTATTACTGTTAATGAATATGGAGAATATAATATATCAATAAAAATGAAATGCGATTTAGGATCACTAGCACAATTGCCATTATCAGTGTATTATGATAACGCTTTAAAATATACTATTACAATTAGAGGAACTGAAGGGGAATTTGTTACAGAAACTAGACCATTAGGATTTGTTTTTGGAAATAATCATTATATTAAATTATATTTTGGAGCAAATGGCTTAGAGATAGATAAGGTTATGATTACTCCTAAATAATGCAAGGGAGATATAAGGAGCTGTCGCACAATGTAAAATGAATAATGAAAAATGTAAAATTAAGGAAGAAACTCCGCTAGGAGTTTCAAAAATATATATTTTTTTAGTAATTCGTTTCGAATTACATCAATAATTCTACATTTTACATTCTACATTTTTAATTAGGGAGCTGGTGCGACAGCTCCTTTCTTTTTTGCATTAAGAAGTGATTTAAAGAGAAAAATATGTGTTTAAATATAGAATTTATTTACATTTATTACACAAAATGTTATAGTCTACATAATACTAATACTGACATAGAAAGGAGAAATATTATGAAATTGATGTATTTACATTATCCAGTACAGGATATGGAAAAATCCTTAGAATTTTATAGAGACGTTTTGGGCTTTAAAGAATCATGGCGTCTAGGAAATCAAACAGTTGCTTTAACAATACCTAATTGTGAACAAGAAATAATGCTTGACAAAGATGAAAATGATATAGGTGCAGGTGGAGTTTTTTTAGTTGATAGTGTAGAGGAGTATTACAAGGAATATAAATCAAAAGTAGAATTTGTAATAAGACCTATTGATATACCTCCAGGTAAATATGCTGTATTTATAGACAATTCAGGTAACCGTATACGTATATTAGATTTATCAAAAGAGAATAATGAAGAGAAGTAAATTATTAACTATTTATAGATATAAAAGTACTAATAAGATAAACAATATTATTAAATAAAAGAATAAGAAGTAAAAAGCCACATCCTTAGAGACGTGGCTTTTTATCTTTATGATTTTAATATACTTTATCACCATTAAAAATTGAATTTTTAACAATTACATAATCAACAGTTCTTATAGATTCTAGTGATTTACCGCCAGCATAAGAAATAGAGGATTGAAGATCTTGTTGCATTTCTACTAAGGTATCTTTTAAGGAACCTTTATAGTCTACAAACATTTTCTTACCTTCAACATTTCTTCTTTCACCCTTTTGGAACTCAGAAGCAGAACCAAAGTATTCCTTATAAATCTTTCCGTCTCTTTCAATAGTTTCCCCTGGTGATTCTTCATGTCCAGCAAATAATGAACCTATCATAACCATAGAAGCACCAAATCTAATGGATTTAGCTATATCACCATGGGTACGAATACCTCCATCTGCAATAATTGGTTTAGTTGCAGCTCTTGCACACCAACGAAGAGCAGCTAATTGCCAACCACCTGTTCCAAAGCCTGTTTTAATTTTAGTGATACATACTTTACCAGGACCAATTCCTACCTTTGTAGCATCTGCACCAGCAGTTTCAAGCTCTTTTACGGCTTCAGGTGTTCCAACGTTTCCTGCAATAACAAAACTTTTTGGTAAATGCTTTTTAATATGCTTAATCATATTAATAACTGCATTAGAATGTCCATGAGCAATATCAATTGTTATATATTCAGGAGAAAGATTTTCAGCTTTTAATTCCTCAATAAAGGCATATTCTTCCTCTTTAACTCCAACACTTATAGAAGAATATAAGTTTTTTTCTTTCATATCTTTAATAAAATCTATTCTTTTCTCTGGCTTAAAACGGTGCATTATATAAAAGTATCCATTTTCAGCTAAATAAGTTGCAACTTTTTCATCTATAATAGTTTGCATATTTGCTGGAACTACAGGTAATTTGAAGGTTCTTCCTCCAAAAGTTATAGATGTATCACATTCAGAACGACTGTTTACTATACATTTTCCTGGTATTAACTGTATATCTTCATAATCAAATACTTTATCCATTTTCTACCTCTCTTACACGAATTATTTTTATAAATATTGATTTATAGTTCGGTTGCATGAACTATTATACATATTTTTAATGGATATGTCAAAAGTGAAGATATTATGCTCGGGAATATTAGAGGGATAATTAGTATCCATCTTGCTAACAATTTATAAAGCGTATATTTTTCTACTAATAGATTACAATGAAGTTTTAATTTATAAATTAAATGTTAATTATTTATTAATAAAAAGTTTTAAAAATACTAGGATAATTAAGGAATATTAAAAGTTTGTTTTAATTTGTTTATAAATTCTTAACAAATAAATTTAATAATAATACATATATGTAAATTTAATACATTGACGAGTAGATAATCCATAGCATAGAATTGCTCTGTATAAATTACGTAAGAATAATGTTATATAATTGTGTGATTTATACTATTAGAAAGGGGATATACTAATGAAAAAAGAAAATATAAAACAAAAGCAGAATCTAAAAAATGTTGGAACAGCAGCTGCATTAACAATTACATTAGTTACTTCTAATTTATCTACTTTAGTTCAGGCAAGTGAATTAGAAACTGAGGTAAATATAATTAGTAGCAGCTATGAAAAAGAGAACATTGATGAAGAAGTAGTGGAGGAAGTTCAAGAGGCAGTTATTCAAGAAGAATTTATAATTCAAGAAGAAAATACAATTGAAGAAGAAATTGCAACTGAGGAAGAAAAAATTGCAAGTCAAGAAGAAATCACTACTGAAGAAATAAATAATAAAAAACAAGAATTAACTACTGAAAAAACAACTAATAAAGAAGAAAGCAAAGCAACAACATTAATTGAACTTGGAGAACTGTGGGAATATAGGGAATTTACTGGTAGTAATACTATAGTATTAGATAAATACAAAGGTGAAAATACAGATATTGTTATTCCAGGAGATGTTGAAGGTAGAAATATTAAAATAAGCTCAAATTCTTTTAATGATAAAAGATCTACAATTACTAGCATAAAATTTGAGGAAGTACAAGGAAAAAAGGTACAAGCACCTGGTACCTCATTAGCAAGTATATTTAAAGATTGCATATCACTTACAAGTGTAGATTTAAGAGGATTAGATACGTCAATGGTAAACAATATGTATAATATGTTTAATGGATGTATCTCTTTAACAAGTATAGATTTAAGTGGAATAGATACTTCAAATTTAACTAATATGACATCTATTTTTAGTAATTGTACAGCATTAAAAAGTATAAAATTAAGCAATTTAAATACTTCATTAGTAACGAATATGTCTAATTTATTTAGTGGATGTACTTCTTTAGAAAGTATAGACTTAAGCGGATTAGATCTTTCAAATGTAACTAATATGGGAAATGTATTTAGTGGATGTACTTCTTTAAAAAGTGTAGATTTAAGTGGATTAAAACTATCATCAAGTGTAACCACTTTAGCTAATATGTTTAGAGGATTAAGTTCTTTAGAAACAGTAAATTTAAGTGGATTAAATGCTGAAAATTTAACTAATATGGATGGAATGTTTAGAGACTGTAGTTCATTGACAACAGTAGATTTACGTGGAATGTACACTTCAAAAGTAGTTCATATGTCTAATATGTTTTATGGATGTAAGTCATTAACAACAGTAGATTTAGGTGGACTAGATACTTCAAACGTAACCAATATGGCTAATATGTTTTATGGATGTAAGTCATTAACAACAGTAGATTTAAGTGGACTAGATACTTCAAATGTAACTAATATGAGTAGTATGTTTAGAGAATGTAGTTCTTTAGAAAACATAATTATTAATAATTTTAATACACAATCAGTAACTAATATGGCATATATGTTTATGAATTGTAGTTCTTTAACAAACTTAGATTTGAGTAAATTTAATACATTAAATGTAACTAATATGGCATATATGTTTAATGGTTGTACCAATTTAAAAAGTATAATCTTAAGTAGCGATTTTAATACATTAAAAGTAACTAATATGAGATATATGTTCGATAGTTGCACTAGTTTAGAAACTGTAGACTTAAGCAGTTTTAATACAGAACAAGTAACAGATATGGCTAATATGTTTAGAAGATGTAGCTCTTTAAAAAGTCTAGATTTAAGTAACTTTAATACATCAAATGTAACTTCTATGACAAATCTATTTATAGAATGTAGCGCTTTAACAAGTGTAAAATTTGGTAATGATTTTGATACATCACAAGTTACTAAAATGAATAATATATTTAAAGATTGTATTTCCTTAACAACTGTAGATTTAAGTAGTTTTAATACAGCAAATGTAACAGATATGTCATATATGTTTAGTGATAGTGGAATAACTAATTTAGATTTAAGCAATTTTGACACATCAAATGTAACTACTATGCAAGGAATGTTCCGTAATACTGCAAACTTAAAGGATATAAGTTTCGGTAATGATTTTAAGGCATCACAAGTAACAGATATGTCACACATGTTTACTAATAGTAGTGTAGAAAAATTAGATTTAAGCAATTTTAATACTGAAAAATTAAATATTATGAATCAAATGTTTAGAGATTGTAGTTCTTTAAAAAGTATAGAATTTGGTGATAATTTTAATACATCACAAGTAACAGATATGTCATATATGTTCTACAATAGTGCTGTAGAAAGCTTAGATTTAAGAAACTTTGATACTTCATCAGTAACAGATATGACTTTAATGTTTGCAAGATTAAATAATATAGATGTTTTAGATTTATCAAGTTTTAAATTAGATTCAGTTGATAAAGATAATATGAAACATATGTTTGGAAAAAACATAATTGATATTAATGGAAATATTGTAGAAGATAATACAGCTTCTGCTAAAGAGTTATTAGTTATTACTAAAGATGAGAAGTTAAAGAGGTATGATTATAGAGCAGATGGATGTTTACCAGTAGGTCCAGAACTACATGCAAATGGTGGAGAGTTTGCAAATGGTGAAACAGTAAATATAGATTTTAAAATAAATGTATTAGAAAGTCTTGATGAAGCTACTATAGATAAAGTAATAGCAGATGCATTACTATCACCAGAACCAACAAGAACTGGATATACATTTATTTCATGGGAAGCTCAACCAACAGTAACAAGAAACACAACCTCTATAATAGATAAGTTAAATGTAATTTACTATGCTAAGTGGTATGCAGGTGATAAAGTTACTACAAATAATGGGACAATTATAAAACCAGGTCCAAATAGTGGAACACCTGTAGTAGATGGTAACGGCGTTGTTACAGTACCAGAAGGTGGTATTGTGATTTTACCAGATGGAACAGAGATAACACCAGAAGCGGGAAGTACTGTTAATCCAGATGGAACTATTACTCCGCCAAATGGAGAGACAGTAAATCCAGATGGAGGAGTAATATTACCACCAGCAGGAGACGATGAAGAGCAACCAGATGGAGGAGAAACAGTACCACCAGCAGGTGATGATGAAGAACAACCAGATGGAGGAGAAACAGTACCACCAGCAGGTGATGGTGAAGAACAGCCAGATGGAGGAGAAACAGTACCACCAGCAGGTGATGATGAAGAACAGCCAGATGGAGGAGAAACAGTACCACCAGCAGGTGATGGTGAAGAACAACCAGATGGAGGAGAAATAGTACCTCCAGCAGGTGATGGTGAAGAACAACCAGATGGAGGAGAAATATTACCACCAGCAGGTGATGGTGAAGAACAACCAGATGGAGGAGAAACAGTACCACCAGCAGGTGATGATGAAGAACAACCAGATGGAGGAGAAATAGTACCACCAGCAGGTGATGGTGAAGAGCAACCAGATGGAGGAGAAACAGTACCACCAGCAGGTGATGGTGAAGAACAACCAGATGGAGGAGAAATAGTACCTCCAGCAGGTGATGATGAAGAACAACCAGATGGAGGAGAAATATTACCTCCAGAAGTGGAAGAAGATAAAGATCAAACTAATGGTACAACTTCAACTGTAAAGCCAGGTGTTAATAATTCATCTCCACAAACAGGAGACACTGGAGCATTAGGATACATTGGGTTAGGTTTAACATCATTGCTAAGTCTATTATTTACTAATAGAAGGAAAAGAAAATAATAAATCCTAGATATATATGTAGGATAATAAAATTTTATTTTTAAAATAGTATATATTTAAATTAAAAAAATTAATTTAATAAGTAAATAAACCTCCTATTGATATGATTATTAATTGTATCTTAGGAGGTTTTGTTATGAATAATATTTTCCATAAGGGATATATAGAATATAATAGTGTAAATATTCCACTAACCCCAGCAAAATTATATTACCAATATCTAAAAATTGTAGAATAAAGAATTGGAACTAAGATAAAATAGGTGTTTCAATGTATAATTTATTTACATTTTTTATATAAAATGGTATAGTTTACATAATAATAATATTTATATAGAAAGGAGAAAGGCTATGAAATTGATGTATTTACATTATCCAGTACAGGATATGGAAAAATCCTTAGAATTTTATAGAGATGTTTTGGGCTTTAAAGAATCATGGCGTCTAGGAAATCAAACAGTTGCTTTAACAATACCTAATTGTGAACAAGAAATAATGCTTGACCGAGATGAAAATGATATAGGTGCAGGTGGAGTTTTCTTAGTTGATAGTGTAGAGGAGTATTACAAGGAATATAAATCAAAAGTAGAATTTGTAATAGGACCTATTGATATACCTCCAGGTAAATATGCTGTATTTATAGATAATTCAGGTAACCGTATACGTATATTGGATTTTTCAAAAGAGAATAATGAAGAGAAGTAAATTATTTAATTATTTATAGATATAAAAGTTCTAATAAAATGAATAATATTATTAAATAAAAGAATAAGAAGTAAAATAGCCACATCCATAGGGAAGTGGCTTTTTATCTCTATGATTTTAATATACTTTATCACCATTAAAAATTGAATTTTTAACAATTACATAATCAACAGTTCTTATAGCTTCTAGCGCTTTACCACCAGCGTAGGAAATAGAGGATTGAAGATCTTGTTGCATTTCTACTAAGGTATCTTTTAGGGAGCCTTTATAGTCTACAAACATTTTCTTACCTTCAACATTTTTTCTTTCACCCTTTTGGAATTCAGAAGCAGAACCAAAGTATTCCTTATAAAGTTTTCCGTCTTTTTCAACAGTTTCACCTGGTGATTCTTCATGTCCTGCAAATAGTGAACCTATCATAACCATAGATGCACCAAATCTAATTGATTTAGCTATATCCCCATGAGTACGAATACCTCCATCAGCAATAATTGGCTTAGTTGCAGCTCTTGAACACCAACGAAGTGCAGCTAATTGCCAGCCTCCTGTTCCAAAACCTGTTTTAATTTTAGTGATACATACTTTCCCAGGGCCAATTCCTACCTTTGTAGCATCAGCACCAGCATTTTCAAGTTCTTTTACTGCTTCTGGGGTTCCAACGTTTCCTGCAATAACAAAACTTTTTGGTAAATGTTTTTTAATATGCTTAATCATATTTATAACTGCATTAGAATGTCAATGAGCAATATCAATTGTTATATATTCAGGAGAAAGATTTTCTGCTTTTAATTCCTCAATAAAGGCATATTCTTCCTCTTTAACTCCAACACTTATAGAAGAATATAAATTCTTCTTTTTCATATCTTTAATAAACTCTATTCTTTTCTCTGGCTTAAAACGGTGTATTATATAAAAATATCCGTTTTCTGCTAAATAAGTTGCAATTTTTTCGTCTATAATAGTTTGCATATTTGCTGGAACTACAGGTAATTTGAAGGTCCTTCCTCCAAAAGTTATAGATGTATCACATTCAGAACGACTATCTACTATACATTTTCCTGGTATTAACTGTATATCTTCATAATCAAATACTTTATCCATTCTTACTCTCCTTTACACGAATTATTTTTATAAATATTTATTTATAGTTCGTTAATATGAATTTATTATACATATTTATGAAGGATATGTCAAAAGTGAAGATATTATTCTCCGGGTATTAGTGGGATACTTACTATCCAACTTGCTAATTTTAGAGGATGAACAAGTAAATATTGTTGGGATTGCAATTGGGATAATAAAAAAATCAAAGGAATAATTTTTTAAGGATTTCTGTTTAAAATAGTTGAATAAATATGCTGAAAATATCATTAGAATAAATTTCTAATGATATTTTTTATGTTAAAATTAAATTAAGATATGGAGGGGTTATTGTGAAAGAAATTTTAATAAGGGAAGAGCTTAAAAATAGAATAATAGAAACTTCAGATAAGTTGTTAAAAGATAAAATAAACTTATCAATGGATAAATTAAATAATTTATACAACCTTTTTAAAGAGAAGTTTGGAATAAACAAATTAAAATCTTTAGATGGAGAAGAATTAATAAAATTATTTAGTTTAGGAAATAAAGATGGGTTATTTTACTGGCTTGAATTTAAAAATGATGAAGAATTTAATACAAGAAGTTTTGGTAGTATAGCTGGAGGGAGTGCCTTTAAATACATTTTATTTAATAGAAATAAAGATAATAAATGGATTACAGGAAATCCACAAAATCCAAAGATATTAAATGATGATGAAGTTCTTTTTATGATACGAGAAATTAGAGATTTACTTATTAAAGGATCAGAAATAATTAAAGAAGAAATAGAAAAAGAAATATCATTAAATAGTTATAATAGAATTCAAAACAGATTATTAAATGAATTAAAATATAATATGGGTAATTTAGGATGGGTTCATAAATATTATCATATGATGTATCCAGAGTATATAGATGATTTTCATTCTGAATATATGAAAAAGTATTTTTTGACATGCTGTGGAGTTGATTTAAATGGTAATGAGAAGAGATATGATATGGCTGGATACGTATATTTTATTTCTAAGGAAGTAGAATTACCATTTAATTATTTAACAAGTTCTATGGCAAATATATTTGGATCTGTTAAAGAATATATATCCATTAAATGTAGTGATAATGAGAATATTGAGAAAATGAAAGTTTCATCCTATATAAATATTGAAGAAAAACTATCAGAAAATTTAGAAGCAGATTTAAATAAAATAAATAAGTTAAAGAAAAATGATATTATTGTGCTTGAAAAAGACAATAAGATTTTAGGAATAGCAAAATATAGTGGAAATTATGAATATATTGAAGACAGTGAATATCCACATACATTATATGTTGAATGGATAAAAATTTATGATGAAAGTAATGATTTAAGATTAAATGAAAAGAAAACAAATGGTGCAGTTTATTTTATTAAGTATTTAAAGAATATGATGATAATTGAAGAAGAAATATTTAAAAACACAAATAAAAAAAATTATTATAATAGTAATTATTTTATAGACGAGATAGATGCACTTTTAAATATTAAAACTAATAAAGAATTTGCTTTCAAAACAATAGAAATGCTAAATAAATATAATTGTTTAACAGAAGAAAATATTAATAATCTTAAAAATAA
>NZ_JASCQJ010000018.1:0-72798 GCF_033043255.1 Clostridium lamae
TAAAAACTACTAAATTAACTAATATAATGCTAAAAATTGCAGATAAATATTTAGATATTTTACTTTTTATAATTAATTTATATATTGGATTAGTTATCAATAATAAAAGTAAAATTATAAAAAAAGGTTTAAAATAGTTTTTTATTATTATAGTTATAGCTGCCACGATTATAAATGTTATAATTAAATTTATTATTTTTCCATATGTATTATATAACTTCATAGAACTACTCCTCATTATTTCATACTATGATTATATTAGTTTTATTTATGATACATACCTTTCATATAAATTATTCTATTTTGTGAATATAAAAATAACAGATTAGCTAAAGCTAATCTGTTATATATTAAATGTTACTAATCTTAAATTCCTATAACAAATGTTAAATAATAAAATACTACTGCTGAGTTGAATAATATAGAATCAAATCTATCTAAAATTCCACCATGTCCTGGTATCAAATTACTGTAATCTTTAATTCCAACATATCTTTTTATTGATGATGCTACCAAGTCTCCAAATTGGCCCATTATTCCACATAAGGCTCCAATTAAAAAGAAATGTATTATTTGAATCCCTGGTACATAAGAAGCTATTATAATTCCAAATATCCCGCATCCAATTGTACTTCCTAACAGTCCTCCAACTGCACCAGCTATAGTTTTCTTAGGACTTACTTCAGGACATAACTTTTTCTTACCTAAATATTTACCAGAATAATAAGCTAACGTATCAGCTCCCCAAGATCCTATAAATATTAGCCACACTAAAAAATTCCCATAAATTTTACTATTAACAAGAGGAATAAAGCTAAACAATATTCCTACATACAAAAAACCTAATAACGTTATTGAAGCATCAATAAATGTATACTTCAAATTAATAACTGGTATTACTAACAAAATCATAGTAGCTAATACAGCTATATAGATTAAATAATCAAAATCATTTCCTAATAAATAAAATATCGCTAAAAGTATATATCCTATTATAGGTAATGGATTAAACTCTTTTTCCTTTAAAGCTTTATAAAACTCATATAAACCACATACTGAAAGAACCATTGTAAAACCCTTAAGCCAAACTCCACCTAGTAAAATAAATACTATAAATGGCGCTATCATAACTGCTCCTACATATCTGCTATTTAACTTCATACTTCCACCTCAAATACTAAACTCCACCATATCTTCTGTCTCTATGTTGATAATCATAAATGGCTTCATGTAAGTGTTCTTCTTTAAAATCTGGCCAACAAACATTTGAATACCAGAACTCTGAATAAGCGCATTGCCATAATAAGAAATTACTTATTCTTTGTTCACCTGAAGGTCTAATAATTAAATCAGGATCTGGAGTATCACTAGTATATAAATATTTTTCAAATATCTCTTCATTAATATCCTCTATATCTATATTGCCATTTTTCACTTCATTTGATACCAATTTTACTGCTCTAATTATTTCATCTCTTCCGCCATAATTAAAAGCAATGTTTAAGACTATTCCTTTATTATTTTTAGTAATTTTTACAGCATCGAATATTTCCTTTTGCGCATCATTTGGAAGTTTACTTATGTCTCCTAAAACTCTGATTACTACACCATTTCTATTTAGTTCTGCAAGTTCACTTCTTAAATATTGTACTAATAATCCCATTAATGCTGATACTTCTTCATCTGGTCTTCTCCAATTTTCAGTTGAAAAAGCATATAGAGTTAGATATTTTATTCCTATAACATTAGCTTCTTTTATAACTCTCCTTATAGTTTCTACACCTGCTTTATGTCCCATAGTTCTTGGAAGTTTTCTTTTCTTAGCCCATCTTCCATTTCCATCCATAATTATTGCTATATGCTTTGGAATATTATCTTTATCTAAAACTAATTCCTTGTTTTGTTTTTTATTTTTACTAGTTTTAAAAACATCTAACATATTTTATGTTCCCTCCACCATTTGATATGGAAAAAACCTGCTTAATGGCAGGTTTTAAATTGACATAATCTCTTTCTCTTTTGCCGCAACTAAAGAATCAACTTCTTTAGTATAAACATCTATTGTTTTTTGAACCTTTTCTTCTGAATTCTTTAGTTCATCTTCAGTTATGTCACCATCTTTTTTTAGTACTTTTATTTTATCATTAGCTTCTCTTCTTATAGATCTTAAAGCAACTTTGGCTTCTTCTCCAGTCTTTTTAACAACCTTAACTAAATTTTTTCTAGTTTCCTCTGTTAGTTCTGGAACTACCAATCTAATTACACTTCCATCATTTGATGGGTTAATTCCTAAATCTGATACTAATATAGCCTTTTCTATTTCTTTAATTAAGCTCTTTTCCCAAGGTGAAATTACTAAAACTCTTGGTTCTGGTGCTGAAATATTAGCTACTTGGCTTAATGGACATGGACTTCCATAATAATCAATTTTAATTCTATCTAACATTGTTGGGTTAGCTCTACCAGCTCTTAAAGTTGATAAATCTGATTTTAATACAGAAATAGTTTTTTTCATTTTTTCTTCTGCTTTTACTATAATATCCTTAATCATAATAACCTCCTATTTTTTAGATGAAACTAAAGTTCCTATTTTTTCACCAGAAATAGCTCTTTTTATATTTCCTGGTTCATCTAATCCAAATACTAAGATTGGAATATTGTTATCCATACATAAAGATGTAGCTGTTGAGTCCATCACTTGTAATCCTTGTTCAAGTACTTCTATATAAGTAAGTGTATCGTATTTTTCAGCATCTGGATATTTATGTGGATCTTTATTATAAACTCCATCCACTTTTTTAGCTAAAAGTATTACATCTGCTTCTATTTCAGCTGCTCTTAATGCTGCTGTTGTATCAGTTGAGAAATAAGGATTTCCTGTTCCAGCAGCAAAAATAACTACTCTTCCTTTTTCTAAATGTCTTACAGCTCTTCTTCTAATAAATGGTTCTGCTATTTCTTTCATTTCTATTGCAGTCTGAACTCTAGTCATTACACCATGTTGTTCAAGTGAATCTTGCAGAGCTAAAGCATTGATACACGTAGCAAGCATTCCCATATGATCTGCTTGTGATCTATCCATGCCTTCACCACTTCTACCTCTCCAAATATTTCCGCCGCCAACTACTAAACCGACTTCAACACCCATATCAACTAAATCTTTTACTTCTAGTGTTATTCTTTTAACTATATCAAAATCAAATCCAAAACCATTTACTCCTGCTAAAGCTTCACCAGAAACTTTAAGTATAACTCTCTTATATTGACTTTTTCCCATTCTTAGTACCTCCATACTTGTTAAGTTGTTTCCTAAAAAAAGAGAACACAATATGTGCTCTCCTTTGTATTACTTACTCATCTTAGCTACTTCTTCAGCGAAGTTATCTTCAGCCTTTTCGATACCTTCTCCTCTTTCGAATCTTACAAACTTATTGATAGTTATAGGAGAACCAACTTCCTTTGATTTTTCTTGAAGGTATTTGCTTATGCTCTTATCCCCATCTTTTACCCAAGCTTGATCTAAAAGACATACTTCTTTATAGTACTTTTGAATTCTTCCCATTACCATTTTTTCTACAATGTTTTCTGGTTTTCCTTCATTTAATGCTTGAACTCTGTAGATTTCTTTTTCCTTTTCTAATGAATCTGTATCTACATCTTCTCTGCTTAAGAATGTTGGGTTAGCAGCTGCAACTTGCATACAAACATCTTTTGCTACTTCTTTTAATACAGCAGCGTTATCAGCATCACAGCTTAATTCAACTACAACACCAATTCTTCCACCACCGTGGATATAGCTTTCAACTACACCATTTGCAACATTAAACTTGTCGAATCTTCTTACAGTCATATTTTCGCCTAACTTAGCTATTAAAGCTGTAAGAGCTTCTGATACTGTATTTTCAGCATCATATTTTTCAGTTACAAATTCTTCTACAGTTGTAGCTGAAGTTGTTGAAGCCATTTCTGCTAATCTAGTAGCAAAATTTACAAATTCTTCATTAGCAGCAACGAAGTCTGTTTCACAGTTTAATTCAACTATACCAGCTAACTTGCTATCTTCTGATATGTAAGTCTTTACTATACCTTCAGCAGCAACTCTTCCTGCTTTCTTAGCAGCAGCAGCAAGACCCTTTTCTCTTAATATTTCAATAGCTTTTTCCATATCTCCTTGAGCTTCTGTTAAAGCTTTTTTGCAGTCCATCATTCCTGCACCAGTTTTTTCTCTTAATTCTTTAACTGATTGAGCAGTTATCATAATGTATTCCTCCTAACATATTGTAAACCTTATACTCTAGGTTAAAAGGTAAATGAGAACCCCCACCTACCTTTTTAATTTTATTACTCAGCTAATTGTTCGCCTTGTCTTCCTTCAATTATACCATCAGCAATTTTAGCAGTTATTAATTTAACAGCTCTTATTGCATCATCGTTACCTGGAATTACGTAATCAACTTCTTCTGGGTCACAGTTAGTATCTACAATACCTACTACTGGAATTCCTAAAATTCTAGCTTCTGAAATAGCATTTTTTTCTTTTCTTGGGTCTACTACAAATATAGCACCAATATTTGTTGAATCTAAGTTCTTGATACCACCTAAATTCTTTTCTAGTTTTTCCATTTCACCTTTTAATTTGATAACTTCTTTCTTAGGTAAAACTTCGAAAGTACCGTCTTCTTCCATAGCTTTTAAAGCTTCTAATCTGTTAATTCTAGTCTTAATAGTTTTGAAGTTAGTTAACATACCACCTAACCATCTATTATTAACGAAGTGCATGTTTGATCTTATTGCTTCTTCTTCGATAGCTTCTTGAGCTTGCTTCTTAGTTCCAACAAATAAGATTTCTTTACCTTCTGCAGCAACTTCTTTAATGAATTCATAAGCTTCATCTACTTTTTTAACAGTCTTTTGAAGATCTATTATATATATTCCATTTCTTTCTGTGAATATATAAGGAGCCATCTTAGGGTTCCATCTTCTTGTTTGGTGTCCAAAATGTACACCTGCTTCTAATAATTGTTTCATTGATATAACTGACATTTTCTTACCTCCTGGTTATTTCCTCCACTATCTTCTTATAGAGCTTCCTTTAAGGCACCATCTCTATAAATTGGATAATGTGTGTATTTCTTACCTTTGTTAGTATATCATAAGCTTTTACCAGTATCAACATTTTTTTAATACAAATATCAATAAATAAGTCAATTATTTTAACAAAAAAACGTTAAATTATTTTTATAATTTAACGTTTTTAGTATATGTTAGTTTATTTTTTTTAATTCATCTAATAACTTATCATTTAAAATTTTAATATGAGTTCCCTTCATTCCAAGAGATCTAGATTCAATAACTCCTGCACTTTCAAATTTTCTTAATGCATTAACAATTACGCTTCTAGTTATTCCAACTTTATCTGCAATCTTTGATGCAACTAAAAGTCCTTCATTACCTTCTAGTTCTCCAAAAATATGTTCAACCGCTTCAAGTTCTGAATAAGATAATGTTCCTATAGCTAATTGTACTACAGCTTTTTTTCTAGCTTCTTCTTCAATTTCAACTTGCTTTGCTCTTAATATTTCTAATCCAACTATAGTTGCACTGTATTCAGCAAGAACTAAATCATCATCTGTGAAGTTTTCAGCAAATCTTGCTAGAATTAACGTACCTAACCTTTCTCTATTACCCATTATCGGAACAATAGTAGTAACCTTATCTTCCATAATGCAATTTCCTTCTTCTTCAAAAACGCATACTCCTTGGTTAGATAAATTCGCCATAGTTTCTTGGATATTTAATAAGCTCTCATTATAATCCTTTGGGAATCTTTTTTCATCTAAAACTTGTTTTTTCATTACATCACATTGAAAATTCTTAGAAAATGCATATCCTAGCACCTTACCTTTTCTGCTAGTTACATACACATTACATGATAAAACATCACTTAATAATTCACATATATCTTCAAAAGCTACTGGATCAGTTCCCGACTTCTGTAATATCTTGTTTAACATTCTAGTTTTATTTAATAATGCTGACATTCACTTTTCCTCCTATGAACAAACCGTTAAATTTTTAGAAAATTTCAAATTATATAAATTTTCCAAAAACATCTTTATTACTTATTTATACTATCATAGGATTTTTTTATTTTCAACAAATTTCTTCGCATTTTCGACATTTTTTCAAGAAAAATATTTTTTTTGACATTTTGTCAAATTGTAATCAATTTCTTTTCTTTATTTTTCATCTTCATCCTTGCTTATCTTAACAGTTTTGTTACAATTAGAATTTGAACACTGTGCGTAATTCCCTTTAGCCTTGCTATATTTAAGAACCATATACTCACCACAATCTGGGCATTTATCTTTTAATGGTTCATTCCAACTAACAAAATCACAATTAGGGTAGTTAGAGCACCCAAAGAATTTTTTACCTTTCTTGCTCTTTTTAGCTAGCACTTTACCACCACATTTTGGACAAGGTGCATCAATTTCTTCTACAATCGGTTTTGCATTTTTACATTCTGGATATCCAGGACAAGCTAAAAACTTTCCAAATCTTCCACGCTTAATTACCATCATCTTACCACATTTATCACATGGAACATCACTTACCTCATCTTCAATTACGACTTTAGATATTTCTTTTTCTGCTTTTTCTAAAGCTATTTTCAAAGGAGTAAAGAATTCTTCAACAACTCTTTTCCACTCTTCCTTACCTTCTTCAATATAATCTAGATTTCTTTCCATATCAGCTGTGAAATCAACATCAACAATTTGCTCGAAATAATCACTCATTATATTATTAACTATAAAACCAAGTTCAGTCGGAACTAAATTTTTCTTTTCTCTATTTACATAATCTCTATTTAATAAAAGTGAAATTGTCGGAACATAAGTACTCGGTCTACCAATTCCTTTTTCTTCTAATAATTTAACAAATGATGCTTCTGTGTATCTTGCTGGTGGCTGAGTAAAATGCTGCTTACCTTCTATAGTAACTTTATTCAATTCATCATTTTCTTCTAATGTAGGCAATGCTACATCTTCATTATCCTCTTCTGTCATATACTCATACAGTTTCATAAATCCGTCAAACTTTACAGTTGATCCACTTGCTCTAAATTTGTAGTCTCCATTCATTATTTCAATTACATTTGTATTAAGTTCACAAGAAGCCATTTGACTTGCCATAAATCTATTCCAAATTAAAGAATATAACTTATATTGCTCAGAAGTAAGTGAATTTTTCGCAACTTCTGGTGTTATTTCAATTACAGATGGTCTAATTGCTTCATGTGCAT
This sequence comes from Clostridium lamae, assembly GCF_033043255.1. Classification (NCBI taxonomy): domain Bacteria; kingdom Bacillati; phylum Bacillota; class Clostridia; order Eubacteriales; family Clostridiaceae; genus Clostridium; species Clostridium lamae. Next base: position 7,307 of record NZ_JASCQJ010000018.1, read on the forward strand.
CCTGAATATTTTTCTTACTCTTATAAACTCTTGGTTTAGCTGGAGCATATTCTTTACCAAAGTTTGAATTTATAAAATCAAGAGCCTTTCCTTGAGCTTCATCAGAAATTCTAACAGAATCTGTTCTCATATAAGTGATGAGACCTACAGTACCATATCCTTTTACTTCTACTCCTTCATACAAAACTTGCGCTATAGACATAGTTCTTTTCGTCATAAAGTTTAATTTCTTTGATGCTTCTTGTTGAAGAGTACTAGTAGTAAATGGCGCTAATGGATTTTTAAATTTAGTACCTTTTTTCACATTAGTCACTATAAATTTGTCTTTTTTAAGCACGTCAATAATTTTATCACTTTCTTCTTTTGTGCTTATTTCAATTTTCTTTCCTTTATATTGTGTTAATTTAATAGGAAACTTTTTTCTATCTTTAGTTGCAATACATTCTACAGTCCAATACTCTTTTGGTTCAAAAGCTTTAATTTCTAATTCTCTGTCGCATATTAATTTTAATGCTGCTGATTGAACTCTTCCAGCACTTAAACCCCATTTAACATTTTTCCATAAAATTGGACTAATTTCATAACCAACTAGTCTATCTAAGGTTCTTCTTGCTTGTTGTGCATCTACTAAATTATTATTAATCACTCTAGCTTCTTTAATAGAGGCTTTTACAGCTGTTTTTGTTATTTCATTAAAAACTATTCTACATTTTTTATCTTCTGGTATTTTTAAAATATTTGCTAAATGCCAAGATATAGCTTCTCCTTCACGGTCAGGGTCAGTAGCTAGATAAACTTTATCTGCTTTCTTTGCAGCTTTTTTTAATTTAGCTATTAAATCTCCTTTTCCCCTTATAGTAATATATTTTGGATTGAAGTTATCTTCTATATCAACGCCTAACGTACTTTTTGGCAAATCTCTTACATGTCCCATAGATGCTTCTACTATATAATTTTTACCAAGATACTTTCCAATAGTTTTAGCCTTTGCAGGTGATTCCACTATCACAAGATTTTGTCCCATATATCACAAACTCCATTTGTATTGGAGCTTACACCCCCCTTATTTTATATTGATTTAGCATAATAATTGCCTGGAAGACAAATAATTTCATTTCTATTTTGCATTTCAAATAATAACTCAAACAATACCTTTCTGTCAACATTTACAACATTCATAATATCATCTAAATGTATTGGCTCCTTATTTATTATATTTAAAAGAACAGTTTTGTAGTTATTTTTTTCTAATTTTTTATATAATTCTTTATTTATATTTAAAAAATCATACAAATCTTGCATTTCAGTAAAAGGTTTAGCACCATCTCTAATTAACTTATTGCATCCTTCGCTATTGCCATTAAAAACTGGTCCTGGTATAGCCATTATATCCATCCCTAAGCTTAATGCATAATTTACTGTTATTAAACTCCCACTTTTAACTGTTGCCTCTATTATAACTAATTTATCACTTATTCCACTAATTATTCTATTTCTTTTTGGAAAATTATAAGCTAATGGGGGAGTATTGGGTAAAAATTCCGATATAATTAATCCTTCATTCTTAATTATATCTTGATATAATAATTTATTATTCTTAGGGTATATTACGTCTATGCCACATCCTAAAACACCTATAGTTTTTCCCATATAATTCATTGCACTTTTTTGTGCAATTGAATCTACTCCTGTTGCTAATCCACTTACTACAGTAATATTATTCTCACTTATTTCTTTAGCAATTATTTTAGCTACTTGAGCACCATAAGTACTGCACTTTCTTGCTCCTATAACCGCTACTAGATTCCCTTTTAATAAATCTATATTACCTTTATAGAATATTACATACGGAGGTTCATCTAAATATTTTAATTTTTTTGGATATTCTTTTGAATTTATCGTTATATAGCCTATATTATTTTTATTTATGTATTCAATGAACTCTCTTACTTTTTCTTCTGTTACGTCACTTAAATCTGCTTTATATAATTCTTTTATTATTTTTATATTTTTTCTTATATTTTCTTCATTATGGTATTTTTCTAACAGCTTAATCTTCTTATCATTAGATAGTTTTATTAAAATAAACCAGATATCACTATTCTCCATGATTATCCCTCTCTATACTATTTCTCCTTCTATATTCTTTCTATAACTAAATGCTTCAATAATATGATAGTCACATATTTTTTCGCATCCATCTAAGTCAGCTATAGTTCTAGATACTCTTAATAATTTATCATAACCTCTCATTGTTAAATCAAAGTTTTTGTAATAACTTCCTATTAAAAGTTTCGCTGAACTTGATATATTAAATAAATCATCAATTTCTCTTCCTCTAACTTCAGAATTATAATTATATTTTGAATTTCTGAACCTTACTCTTTGTATTTCTCTTGCTTTTAGTACTTTTTCTCTCATTTTTTCTGAAGTCATATTATCTTTTCTACAACTAATATCCTCATATTTTATTTTAGGAACAAAATTAAGCAAATCAATTCTATCTATGAAAGCTCTAGATAATCTATTCATGTATTTTCTTCTTTCATATTCACTACAAACACATTTATTATCTCCAATTCCACCTAAGTACATTCCACAAGGACATGTATTGCATGCTGCTACAAGCAAAAAATTAGATGGCAACTTATGTACTCCATTAAGCCTAGTTATATTTATAACTTTTTCTTCTAATGGCTCCCTTAAAACTTCTAAAACCTCTTTTTTAAATTCTAAGATTTCATCTAGAAATAAAACACCGTTATGCGCTAATGTTATTTCTCCAGCCTTTATTTCTTTTCCACCTCCAACTAATGCAGTTCTAGTTATTGTATGATGAGGATTTCTAAAGGGTCTAACTACCTTACCATCTCCTGAGAATAATCCCGAGGCACTATATATTTTAGCTATTTCTATTTCTTCTTTACTAGATAATGGTGGCATTATTGATGGCAATGCCCTAGCAAGCATGGTTTTGCCTGCTCCTGGTGTTCCGTATAGGAGCACATTATGTTTTCCTGCCGCAGCTATCTGCATGACCCTTTTAGATGTACTTTGACCTATTATCTCTGAATAATTAATGTTATCTTTCATAATAAATTTATCTTCATCTTGAAATATGTATGGTAATAAATCCTTATTTTCAATAAAAGATATGACTTCTTTTAAGTTTTTAAATGGATAAAAATTTCCAATATTAAAAGACCTAAGTTCTTTTAGGTTACTTAACGGGAAAATAAAATTATTCTTTTTTTTACTATCTCCTTCAAATATAATAGGAAGGATTCCCTTTACTCCTTTTAAATTTCCTCCTAATGAAAGCTCCCCAAAGATAATAAATTCTTTTAAATCTTTAATATCTATTTGGTTTGATTTCATAAGTATTCCTATAGCAATAGGTAGATCTAATAATGAACCTATTTTCCTAATATCAGCTGGAGCTAAATTAATAATTATTCTTCCTAAAGGAAACTCATATCCACTATTCACTATTGCAGATCTTACTCTTTCCTTGGATTCCTTTATAGATGTATCTGGTAGCCCTACAATACTAAAACTTGGCATACCTCTACTTATATCTACTTCAACACTAACAAGCATTCCATCTAAACCATTATGTGTAGCACTTATTATTTCAATTGACAAATCACTCACCTCCTTAAGGATTATTGACAATAAAAATTATTTATTAACCATACTTTCATAGAATTTTTTATATTATTTATGTCAATATTTTAAAATGGTGATTTTATGAAAAAATATAATAAAGATATTGGTAATTATGGTGAAGATTTAGCTTTAGATTACCTGAATAAAATAGGATATAAACTAATAACTAGAAATTTTCGATGTAGAAATGGTGAAATTGATTTGATCTTTAAATTTGAAGAATTAATAATCTTTATAGAAGTAAAAAGTAGGTATAGCTATCACTTTGGAATACCTCGTGAAGCTGTTACCTACCTTAAACAAAAACAAATTTTTTCTATATCTAAGTATTTTTTATACAAATATAAATTATTAAACTATAATTGTAGATATGATGTAATTGAAATTTACTTTAATAAAAACAACAATTCATATTATATAGAACATATAAAAGATGCATTTAGACCATATTAAATATTATAAAATATTTTTTAGGAATGACATCCTATGTATAGCACAGGTTCCAAACTCCTTTATTCCTTGAATATGTTTAGTAGTACCATAACCAGCATTTTCATCAAATCCATAGTATGGGTACTCTTTAGAATATTCTTTCATTAAATTATCTCTATGAACCTTAGCTAATATAGATGCTGCAGCTATTGATGCTGATTTTGCATCTCCTTTAATAACTGATTTATTTTCTATGTTGATTCCTTTAATCAAATATCCATCTGATAAAACTAAATCTGGCATTATACTCATTGAAGTGCAAGCTTCTAGAAAAATGCTATTATTACAATAAGCTATACCTTTTTCATCAATTTCAGTATTAGATTTTTCTGAAATATGATATGCTATGGCTTTATTTTTAATTTCTTTTGCTAACTCTTCCCTCTTTTTTTCAGATAGCTTCTTAGAATCATTAAGCCAAAGTATAAACTCATCTTCAAATACATTTAAATCTAATATTACTGCACAAGCAACTATAGGCCCAGCTAATGGTCCTCTTCCAACCTCATCCACTCCAGCTACATAAGTATAATTTCCAAACCCCTTATCAAAATTATACATCTTAGTAACTCTCTCACACTCTTTTTTTAATTTATCTCTTTCTTTTAAGAGCTTATCACTTAATGCCTTTACATTTTTTCTTTTATCTAGCGCTAACTTATCAATTAAATAAATAAGTTCTGCATTATTTTTTTCTTCAACTATATTTATTTCATCTACTAAGCCTTTCACTTCTTTATAGCTTAAAGATTCTATATCTTTGTTTAATAACTCTAACATACTAACCCTCATTTTCCTCAATTGGATGCTCTAATGAAATATTACCTATTTTCCCACCTCTAAATTCATCTAATAATATTACGGCGATTCTATTATAATCAATTTCGCCACCTTTTATTAAACAACCTCTTTTTCTAGCAATACTATTTAAAGTTTCTAGTGGATCTTCATTAACATCTTCGATTTTATATCTTTCAATAAGATTACTCTTGTAATAATCTTGTAATCTTTTTACTAAATTATAAGAAAGCTCTTCTATATCCATGATTTCATCTTTAATAGCTCCAGTGAATGCTAAATTAAGTGCAGTTTCATCATCTTCGAATTTTGGCCATAGAACTCCTGGTGTATCTAACATTTCAATATCCATCTTCGTTTTTATCCATTGTTTACTTTTAGTAACACCAGGTCTATCCCCTGTTTTTGCTATATTATTCTTTGCCATTTTATTTATAAATGTAGATTTTCCTACATTAGGTATTCCAACTACCATAACTCTCATTTGAATTTTAACTAAGCCTTTAGATTTTAATCTGTCATGCTTTTCTTTTAATAAGATATCTAGTGTTGGTTTTATTTGGTTTAAGCCCTTTCCGGTTAAACAATTTACTTCTAGAACTTTTACAGTTTCTGATGACAAATGATTTATCCACATTTTTGTAACTCTATTTTCAGATAAATCACTTTTATTTAATAATATTATTCTAGGCTTTCCTTCACAAAGTTTATCTATATCAGGATTAGCAGAACTTCTTGCTATTCTAGCATCCCTAATCTCAATTACAGCATCTACTAATTTTAAATTTTCTTTAATTTCTCTTTGAGTTTTTTTCATATGACCTGGAAACCAGTTTATTTTACCCATTTTTTATTTCCTCCGTACAACGTATTTATTATTATTATATCAAAATTTTACTATAAAAATCTTAATTCTATAAAAAGAAAAGGGACTTAAACAAGTCCCTTACACTCATTAGATATTATCTAACGTTTAATTCTTTAACTTTAGCAGCCTTACCTACTCTATCTCTTAAGTAGAATAACTTAGCTCTTCTAACTTTACCTCTTCTTGAAACTTCCATCTTATCAATGATTGGAGAGTTCATTGGGAAAGTTCTTTCTACTCCAGTTCCGTAAGCAACTCTTCTTACAGTGAAAGTTTCTCTTAATCCACCATTTTGCTTCTTGATAACTGTTCCTTCAAACATTTGGATTCTTTCTCTTGTTCCTTCTTTGATCTTAACGTAAACTTTAACAGTGTCTCCAACATTAAAGTTTGGAAGATCGTTTCTTAATTGTTCTGCTTCAATAGCTCTTATAATTTCGTTCATTGTGTAGTCCCTCCTTAATTTTTATTAGACGTTCTTAACAAATATTTGACAGAGGACCGCCCGTACTAACACAAACGTAATTTTAACATAATTATTCTTATAGTACAATAATTTATTTATATTTTTCTAATATTTTTTTATCTTCTTTACTTAATATTATCTTTTCATATAAATCTTTTCTTCTTTCTTTTGTAATAAGTAAAGATTTTGCTCTTCGCCATTTTCTTATATTTTCATGATGGCCTGAAAGAAGTATTTCCGGCACTTTATCACCTTCAAACTCTTCCGGTCTAGTATATTGAGGGTATTCTAATAAACCTTCTGAATATGATTCATCTTCATGACTCTCTTCTTTTCCTAAAACTCCACTTTTTAATCTTAAAATAGAATCTATTACAGGAATTGCTGCCATTTCTCCACCTGTTAGTATAAAATCTCCAAGAGAAATCTCTAAATCTATATGTTTATATACTCTTTCATCTATTCCTTCATAATGACCACATACAAAAATAAGTTCTTCTTCTTTTGCTAATTCTTTAGCCATTTCTTGATTAAATGTTTTCCCACGCGGTCCTAAAAAAATCACTTTCCCTTTATTATTTTCTTTAGAGTGCCTAATAGAATCCACAAGTGGCTGCGGTGTCATTACCATTCCTGCGCCACCTCCATAAGGATAATCATCTACTTTTTTATGTTTATTTAAAGTGAAATCTCTTATATTTAAAGTATTAATTTCTATAATACCTTTATCCTTTGCTTTTCCAATTATACTATGATTAAAAATATCAAACATTTCTGGAAATAATGTAAGAATATTAATCTTCATCTTGCCATTCTCCTACAGGTTTTATAGTTATTTTTTTATTTTCAACATCAATATCTATAACTATGTCTAAAAGCACTGGTATTAATAGTTCCTTAGGCTTTCTAATCCAATACACATCATTGTTTTTAGTTTGAATTACATCATATATTTCTCCTAAGTTTTTACCATCTGTATCATAAACAGTACATCCTATTATATCTGCAATATAATAAGTATCTTCTTCTAAAGGCACTGCATACTCTCTTGGAATCTCCATATATTTATTTTTATACTTTTCAGCTTCTTCAATTGTATTTATCCCTTCAATTTTAACTATTACTCTATCCTTTTGATATTTACAACCTTGAATTTTTCTTTCAATGCCATCTATTATTACAAAATCCAATTCATTAAATCTTTTAGGATCATCTGTTAATGCTATAACTTTTACTTCTCCTTTTAAGCCATGAGTATTAACTATTTTCCCAACTCTTAAAATATCTTTCATATTTACACCTCTTTTTAATTGATAATTAATAATGCATAATGCATAATTTATGTTATAATTCAGCATAAAGCTGAATTTATTAATTCCCTATTCCAGCTAAGCTAGACTATTCCCTTAATTATGCAGTATATATTACTCATTGTGTACTAATAAACAAACTTATTTATTTGTAATTTAATAAGTATTGTCAAATATATTAAATTGATATATTAATATTTCTAATATATCTATATCTTAGTATATAGATATATTAGAAATATTACACTGTCAATAAAATAATGTTTAAAAAGAGTTAGGAAAACCCTAACTCTTCTTATCAATAATTTCAACTACTACATTTTTATTTTCTCTCATGGCTGCTGCTTTTACAACAGTTCTAATAGCCTTAGCTATTCTTCCCTGTTTGCCTATTACTTTTCCCATGTCTGCAGGAGCAACCTTTAGTTCCAGAATAATTGATTGCTCTCCTTGTACTTCATTTACATGAACTTCATTTGGATTATCCACAAGGGATTTAGCTATATTTTCAATTAATTCCTTCATAAACACCTGTAATTAAATATAATTACAGAGTCCACCTCCTAAAAAATTACTTATTTAATCCTGCTTGAGTAAATAGTCTCTTAACTACGTCTGTAGGTTGAGCTCCATTTTGTACCCATTTAGTAGCTTTTTCTTCGTTGATTTTGATTTCTGCTGGTTCAGTTAATGGATTGTAGTATCCAATTTCTTCGATGAATCTACCATCTCTTGGTGCTCTTGAATCAGCAACAACTATTCTGTAGAAAGGAGCTTTCTTAGCACCCATTCTTCTTAATCTGATTTTTACTGCCATGTTTTTTCACCTCCTTTAAAAAATATAATTTATATTAACTCATAAAAGGTAATTTACCAAAGAATCCTTTTTTAGATTTCTTTTGCATAGACTTCATTTGTTTCATTTGTCTTCTCATCATATCGAATCCCTTAATGAGTTTATTAACTTCTTGTAATGATGTACCTGAACCTTTTGCAAGTCTCTTTTTTCTTGAAGATGAACCTGCTATAAGCTTTGGATTTCTTCTTTCTTTCGGTGTCATTGATTGAATTATAGCTTTGACTCTGCCTAATTGTTTTTCACCAGCATCAAAATCTATATCCTTCAATTCCTTTGGCATCCCAGGCATCATTTCCATGATCTTACTTAAAGATCCTAGTTTTTTCATTTGTTCCATTGCTGATAAATAATCTTCATAAGTAAAATCATTTTCTAGCATTTTAGAACTTAATTCTTGAGCTTCCTTGTCATCAAAAGCTTGCTGAGCTTTTTCTATTAAAGATAAGACATCTCCCATCCCTAATATTCTTGAAGACATTCTATCTGGATAGAACACTTCAAAATCGCTCATTTTTTCTCCAACACCAATAAATTTAATTGGTTTTTCTGTAATATGTCTAATTGATAATGCTGCTCCACCTCTAGTATCACCATCAAGCTTAGTTAAAATAACACCAGATATATCTAATGTATTATTAAAACTTTCTGCAACATTTACTGCATCTTGACCCGTCATAGAATCTACTACAAGTAAGATTTCTTGAGGTTTAACTTCAGCTTTTATAGATTTTAATTCATCCATTAGATTTTCATCTATATGAAGTCTACCTGCAGTATCTATTATTATTACATTATTTCCATTTTCTCTTGCATGAGCTATTCCTGCTTTTGCTATATCTACAGGATTAACTTTATCACCCATTTGAAAAACTGGAATATCGATTTGCTTTCCAACTACCTCTAATTGTTTTATAGCCGCTGGTCTATATATATCACAGGCTACTAATAGAGGTTTTTTATTTTGCTTCCTAAGTTGTAGTGCTAGTTTTCCACTCATGGTAGTTTTACCTGCCCCTTGTAGGCCAACCATCATTATTACCGTTGGACCTACTGAGTTAAAATTTAATTTACTTTCACTACCACCCATAAGGTCAGTAAGTTCTTCATTAACAATTTTAATAACTTGTTGAGCTGGAGTTAAACTTTCTAAAACTTCATTCCCAACACACTTTTCACTAACTCTTGAAATAAATTGTTTAACTACTTTAAAGTTAACATCTGCTTCAAGTAAAGCTAGCTTTACTTCCCTCATGGCTTCTTTTATATCTTTTTCAGTTAGCTTTCCTTTACCTCTAAGTTTTTTAAAAGCTTCCTGTAACTTATCGGATAAACCTTCAAAAGCCATATTAAACCCTCCTATGATTTTATAACTCTTCTAATATACATTTGTATTTATTATAATCCTCTTCTGTAATTGAATATTTACATTTTATTTCATTAAGAAGATTAATAATTACTTCTTTTTGCTTAAAACTCTTATTAAGCAAATTAAGCTTCTCTTCATAGGATAGAAATTGTTTATAACATCTCTTTATTAAATCATGGATAGCTTGACGACTTGTGTTATTTAATTCAGCAATTTCAGCTAAGGATAAATCCTCATTATAATAAAGCTCCATAATCTTATACTGTTTTTCAGTTAATAATGGTCCATACAGATCCATTAATAATGAAATCTCAACCCTATCTTCCATTTCATCACCTTACCCACAAATGAGATTTTAGCAAAACAATTCTATACTGTCAAGTACTTTTACTTAACACCCACGAAAAATTTTATAATAAAATTATAAATGCATAATTCATAATTGATAATGGATAATTAATGAAATTATTTAGCTAGCTAAATAATAAATTTTAAGAAATTCAGATTCATCTGAATTTCAACATTAATTACGCATTATGCATTATCCATTATTAATTCTAAAATAATGCTTCTGCAAAACCTTCTGCATCGAACTCTTGTAAATCTTCTATTCCTTCTCCAACTCCAATATATCTAACTGGAATATTTAATGTGTTCTTTATAGATATTACTACTCCACCTTTTGCTGTTCCATCTAACTTAGTCAATATTATTCCATCTATAGGGCAAGCCTCCATAAATTGTTTCGCTTGTATTACTGCATTTTGTCCTGTAGTAGCGTCTAATACTAAAAGAGTTTCTTTATCAACACCTTCAAACTCCCTGTCTATTATCCTACCTATCTTTGATAATTCATCCATAAGATTTTTCTTATTATGAAGTCTTCCTGCTGTATCACATATTAATAAATCTATGTTCCTCGCTTTTGCTGCATTCACCGCATCAAAAACTACTGCTGCTGGATCTGAGCCCTCGCTATGCTTAATTAAATCTACTCCTGCTCTTTGACTCCATACTTCTAACTGATCTATTGCTGCTGCTCTAAAAGTATCAGCTGCTGCTAAAAGGACTTTCTTTCCATTATTTTTATTTTTAGCTGCCAATTTACCTATAGAAGTAGTTTTTCCTACTCCATTTACACCTATAACTAATAATACCTTTTTCCCTAATTTTTCTTCACTTAATTTTTCTTCTGTTCCTTCTAATAACATATCCTTAATAACAGTTTTTAATGCTGGATATACATCATTAGGATCATTTATTCTTTCTTTTCTAATTTTATCCTTCAATCTATTTATTATCTCTATAGTTGTGTCCATTCCAATATCAGACATAACTAATATTTCTTCAAGCTCTTCGTATAAATCTTCATCTATAGTTATAGCTAATTTCAAAGTTTCATTAATCTTATCTGTTAAAGCATCTTTCGTTTTTGAAAGTCCTGTTTTTAAATTATCAAATATTTTCCCAAATAAAGCCATAATTTTCCTCCTAAATTTCTTTACTTAAGTCTACAGAAACCACTTTAGAAATTCCTTTTTCCTCCATTGTAATACCATACATAACATCACTTGCTTCCATAGTTCCTTTTCTATGAGTTATAACTATAAACTGTATATTCTCTGAGAATTCTCTTAAAAACTCAGCATATCTGTACACATTAGCATCATCTAAGGCTGCTTCTATCTCATCTAGGATACAAAACGGAGTAGGTTTCATCTTTAATATAGCAAATAATAGTGCTATAGCAGAAAGTACTTTTTCTCCACCAGACATTAAATTAATATTTTGTAGTTTCTTACCTGGTGGCTGAACATTAATTTCTATATCCGCTGTAAGCTCATCACCTTCACCTAAAATAAGTTCTGCGTTTCCACCTTTAAATAAATCTTTAAACGTCTCATTAAAGTTCTTATTTAATATTGTAAAGTTTTCTCTAAATAATTCTTGCATTTTTACAGTCATTTCGTTAATAACTGTCATTAATTCTTCTTTAGCTTTATTTAAATCTTCTTCTTGTGATGACATAAATTTATACTTTTCACATACTTCCTCATACTCAGCAATAGAAGCAAGATTTACTGTACCTAGCGCTGTTATTTCAGATTTCAGTTTAAAAATCTCATCCTTAACCCTTGATACATTATCAATTTGTATAGCGATCTCCATCGCTTCTGCTAAAGTTAAGTTTAACTCTTCATTTAATCTAATATAGTAATTTTCTCTTTCACTTTCTAATTTAGCAAAAGAAATTTCCTTTTTATTTAATTCATTTTCTAATATTCTTATTTCCTCTATTAGAAGATTAGAGTCTCCATCTTTTATTTTTAGCTTATCTTTTAAACTTATTCTATTAGCTTCATCAAATTTAAATATATCTTCTAATTCACTTAATCTTTTATTAACTTCAGTAATAAATGATGTCTTTTCTTCAATTAGCTTTCTTAGAGAGTTTATCCCATTATTTTTTTCTTCATTATCTTTCCTTATAGAAAAAATCCTTTCTTCTCTATCGTTCTCCTCTTTTTCTTTTCTTTTAACTTCTGACTGTCTCGCATAAACAATTTCATCTAATTTAGCTTTATCAATCTTTATTTGGATATTCTCATCTTTAATTTTATCAAAAGCTTCTTTTTTTTCTACAAGCTCCTTTTGAATAATGATAATCTTTTCATTATTTTTATGCTTAGTATCTTGTAAAAGATTTAATTGTTCTTTCTTTCTCACTATATCTTCTTTTAACTTTGCTAAACTTTCATTATTTAAAGATATTTCCTTTTTAGAAACTTCTAATGTATTTTTAAGCTTTAGGCTATCATTTTCAAGAGCTCTTACTTCACTTTCAAGCCTTGTAATATCGATATTTTTACCATGTATATCATCACTTTTATTTAATATATCCTCATCCATTTCCTGAATTTCAACTCTTAATTTACTTAATAATTCCGATTCCAATTTATAATCATTCTTATTGGTATTTATAGATTCTTCTAATTCTTGAATTTCTCTTCTTCTACCTAAAATACTTGAATTATTTTTCTTGTATATACTACCACCAGTTAGAGCTCCACCCGGACTTATTACTTCTCCATCTAAAGTTACTATTCTTAACTTATAATTCCCTAATCTAGATATTTTTAAGGCAGCTTCCATATTCTCAGCAATAATAGTTTTACCTAAAGAATAATCCATTATCTCCTTATACTTACTGTCGAAACTTAATAAATCAGATGCTAATCCTATGTATCCTTTAATGCGTTTCATCTCATCAGAAACATTAATTCTGGTACCTTTAATAATATTTAACGGTAAGAAAGTTGCTCTACCTAAAGAATTTTTCTTTAAATACTCTATCAGAAGCTTAGCACTATTTTCATCTTCAGTAATTACATTTGATATAGCTCCACCTAATGAAATTTCTATAGCTGTTTCATATCTCTTATCAACAGTAAAAATTTCACCAAGTACCTTAGCACCTTTTCCATAGGATATTTGTCCACTTTCTATTTTTTCCATCAATCTTTTTATTGATAATTGATATCCTTCATAGCTTTTTTCTAAATCCTTGAGAGTAGTAAGCTTACCCTCTAAATTATTTGTTTTCTTTGCTATATCTCTTAAAAATCCTTCTTTTTTATTTACTTGACTATTTAAAGCACCTATCTTTTTTCTATTAACTAAAATATCACTTTGAATTTCTTCTCTTAATTTCTTTAAAGAATTAATTTTTTCGTTAATACTAGAAATTGTAGCTAAATTAATACTTATATTTCCTTCAATAGTCTTTAAATTATTCTCTCCACTTACACTAAGTTCTTCCTTATTTAAAATTTCCTTATTTAGCATTGCTATATAATTATTGATTTCAGAAGTTTTTCTTAAAAGTTCAAATTCCTCTTCTTTTATTTTTATTGAACCTTCCTCTAAAATCTTTATTTCATTATTTAACTTGTGATTAGTTTCTTCGAATTCTTTAAGTAAATTTTCTTTATTAATTTGTTCTTTTATCTTCTCTTCAAGATCCCTCACTAACAGCTCTTTTTCTTCTTTAGATTTTATTAGTGCTTTTTCTAAATTATCAATTTCTATAGAATCTTTTTTTAATATTTCTTCAAAGTTTTTTATTCTTTCTTTATAAATTTCAATGTCTTTTAAACTCTTATTTACTTCCTCTTTCTTCGAATAATACTCTGTTTTTTCATCATTATTTTTCTTTTCTAACTCTTCAATTTTTCCTTCTAAAAGTAAAATTTCTTCCTTGGATTTATTTAATAAGTGTCTCTTTTCCTTAATATTTTCATTTCTATTATTTATTTCGTTATTTACCGCTTCAATATCTCTATCTATCGCTTTAATATTATTTACTAATAATGAAACTTCCTTTATTTTTAAGGAATCTGCTAAAACATTATACTTTAATGCCTTTTCTCTTTCTTCTTTCAGTGGCTCAATTCTCTCTTCATAAGTAGAAATAATATCTCTAATTCTTATTAAATTATTTTCAGTATTGTTTAATTTTCTTTCTGCTTCATCTTTTCTAGATTTAAATTTAACAATACCTGCAGCTTCTTCAAGAAGTGCTCTTCTTTCCTCAGCTTTCCCACTTAATATAGCTTCAATTTTCCCTTGTCCTATAAGGGAATAACCTTCTTTACCTATACCAGTATCCATAAACAGACCATGAATATCTTTAAGTCTACACTTTTGATTGTTTATTAAATACTCAGTCTCACCTGATCTAAATATTCTTCTTGTTATAGTTACTTCTGAGTAATCAGTATCTAAAGAATTATCTGAGTTATCTAGAGTAAGTGAAACTTGTGCCAATCCTACAGGCTTTCTAAATTGAGTTCCTGCGAAAATTACATCTTCCATCTTTCCGCCTCTTAAAGTCTTTACACTTTGTTCACCAAGAACCCATCTTACAGAGTCAGAAATATTACTTTTCCCACTTCCATTTGGACCAACTACTGCTGTTACTCCTTTTTTAAATTTCAAATTGGTTTTATCTGCAAAAGATTTAAAACCTCTTATTTCTAGGGATTTTAAAAACATAGATACACTCCTTAACTAATTAACGATACTAATAAACTCATGGAAAGCATGATAGCTAAAAATATAGTAATCACTTGCATGAGTTTTTGTCTTGTTTTCTTTTTCATATTCAACACTCCTGTCCTATTTAAGTTTATAGTAAAGAGAATAAAATATCAATATAAGGTAGGCAAAATATTGCCTACCTTATACTTATCTCTTGAATTCTTTTTACAACTATAATATTAATTTTACCTCTTTTTAATTTATCTTTAGTATTAACCAGTATCTTACCTCTATGATTATCTTTTAACTTATTAAAATAAAACTTTTTATTAGCATATAGTTTACTTAAATCTTTCGAATTAATTTCTATAATTATATCTTCATTTTCATTAATTTCGCTTTTTATATTATCGCAAATCAAACTTCCTTCTACTAATTCTCTAAAAGCAGGATGAAATGGTCCATCTACTAAATCTCCACCCCATGTAATATTTTCAGTAGGTTGAAGACCTATTCTAATTATATTTACATTCGCCTTAGTATATAGCTTATATAATTCTTTTGATATATATACTGCATCCTCTAAGGAATACGGCTTATACTCTCCTCGTTTATACATTATTTCCATAGGTGTATCTTTAATTACTAAAGCAGGATAAATTCTACATATATCAGGTTTCATATCAATTGATTTTTTTACAGTTTCAATATCTTTTTCAAAAGTATCCCCAGGAAGCCCAGGCATTATCTGATGTCCTAAAGTAAAGTTATATTCCTTTATTAATTTTGAAGCCTCATAAACATCCTTTGCTGTATGCCCTCTTCCAGATAGCTTTAGAATTTCATCATCTAATGATTGAACTCCAAGTTCTATAATATCTACCTTATATTCTTTTAAATAACTTAATATATATCTATTTATAGCATCTGGTCTAGTAGACATTCTTATCTTATCAATCAACCCTTTATCCTTATATTCTTTTGCTACAGATAAGAGTTCTTTTTGTTTATTTACGTTAATAGCAGTAAAAGTTCCTCCAAAAAAAGATACTTCAACAGTAGAATTATTATGATTAATAGTCTTTAAATACTCTTCAATTGTATTTTTTACATCTTGTGCTGTTACTTCATTTTCGACCTCTTTTGCTATCTTATCTTGATTACAGAATACACATTGATGCGGGCATCCTATATGAGAAATAAATATAGGAATTATATAATGTCTTTTATTCATCTAATCCCTCCAAAGACTTTAGCGCTTCCTTTGCTGCGTTTTGTTCCGATTCTTTTTTACTATATCCTTGACCTCTTCCAAGTTCTTTATCTTCAACTATGACTGAAGTATAGAATTTTCTTCTATGTGGTGGACCCTCATATTTTAGCAATTCATATACTATGCTAATCTCTCCAGATTTTTGCATTTCCTCTTGTAATTTCGTTTTATAATCTAAAATAATATCATTATTTATAGCTTTACTTATAATTTCTCTAAAGTGGCCTATTATATAATCTTTAACAAATTCAAGCCCTTTATCTAAATAAATTGCAGCAAGTAATGCTTCAACAGAATCTGCTATAATAGAAACTCTCTCTCTTCCACCAGTAAGCTCTTCTCCCTTACTCATTCGAATAAAATATCCTAAATTTAATTTTTTTCCTATTTCGTAAAGTGAATTTTCACAAACAATCAAACTTCTTATTTTAGTTAATTCTCCTTCACTTTTATTTTTATAATTTAAGAATAAATACTCAGTAATACATAATTGAAGTATTGAATCACCTAAAAATTCATATCTCTCATTATAGTCTTCATCTCTATGTTGATTGGCATATGAACTATGCGTTAATGCAGTTTTTAATAATATTGGCTCATTAAAAGTTAGTCCTATATACTCTTCAACCTCTCTAATATTAAACTTCGCCATTTTCTACAACTCCTCGAAGTTTATTCTTCAATTTGCTTTTTAATAAGCTTTAATAGAGCAAATTCAAGAATAAACTATTTAATTTATAAATTTTAAATATAAAATCCCGCATTTTTGCGGGATTAAATTACTCTTCTACATGATTTTTTAAATACTTAACAACATCTCCAACTGTTTTGAAGCCTTCTGCTTCTTCATCTGGTATTTCAGTATCTAATTCATCTTCTAAAGCCATCATTAACTCAACTAAATCTAATGAATCAGCATTTAAATCATCAAGGAAAGAAGAGTCCATTGTTATTTCATCTTCATTAATACTTAATTTTTCAGCTATAATTTCTCTAACTTTTTCGAACATCTAATTCACCTCCTACATACATCATTTAGATAATATTATATATTATTTATCTAGTCAATATGCATATTGGTATTATTTATATATTATTTTGTAGCTCTTCTTTAATTTTTTCTAAGACACCGTTATCATAAAAAGTTTTTGTCTGTCTTATGGCATTTTTAAAAGCTTTCCCATCTGAGCTTCCATGGGCTTTAATACAAATACCATCTACCCCTAAAAATGGAGCACCACCGACTTCTTTATAATCAAACTTAACCTTTAATGATTTAAATACAGGCTTCAACAATACTGCCCCTAATTTACTCATTATTCCACTTGATAAAATTTCTTCTTTTATCATTTTTAACAATGTAGATGCAACACCTTCATACATCTTTAATAACGTATTTCCAACAAAACCATCACAAACTAAGACGTTTGTATCACCTTTAGATACCTCTCTAGGTTCTACATTCCCTACAAAGTTTATTTGTTCTTCAGCTTTTAATAGTTTATGTGCAGCTTTAGTTAGCTCATTCCCTTTTTCTTCTTCTGCTCCAATATTAACAAGTCCTACTGAAGGATTTTTTGTTCCTAGCACTCCTTGATAATATATTTTTCCCATTTTCGCAAATTGAACTAAATAATTTGGTTTGCAATCAACATTTGCACCTGCATCTACTATCATAAAACTTCCATTTTTTCCCGGCATTATAGGAGCAAGGGCTGGTCTTTCAATCCCTTTAATTCTGCCTACTACAAGTGTACAACCTGCTAAAAAGGCTCCTGTACTACCACCCGATATTACAGCATCACACTCTTTATCCTTAACAAGTTTTAAAGCTTTATATAGACTAGAATCTTTTTTCTTTTTCAAAGCCATTACAGGATGTTCATTTGGTGAAATTATTTCTCTAGCATCGACTATATTAATTAAAGATTTATCACAAGAATACTTCTTTAATTCCTCTTCTATCTGTTCTTTTGGTCCCGTTATATAGTACTCTATTCCTTGGTATTCATTAAGAGATTTAATAACTCCTTCAACTACAGCTTTAGGTGCATTATCTCCGCCCATTCCATCTATAGCTATCTTCATAAATTTCCACCCCTTTTCCTTATATATAAAGAAAAGAAAGTCATTAGACTTTCTTTATTCTTCTACAGAAGCAACTACTTCTTTACCTTTATAGAATCCACAGTTCTTGCAAACTCTGTGAGCTAACTTCATTTCGTGACATTGTGGACACTCAACTATTCCAGGTAAGCTCGCTTTAAAAGTTTGAGCTCTTCTTGAATTTCTCTTTGCTCTATATGTTTTTCTCGCTGGATTTCCCATTACTACACCTCCTTATTTCCAAACAACTCTTGTAACTTTGCCAGTCTTAAGTCTACATCATTTGTTTCACAATGACAAGAACCCTCATTAAGATTTTTACCACATTGGTAGCAAAGTCCCTTACAGTTATCTGTGCAAAGTCTCTTAATAGGTAAGGTTGAAATAATAATATTTTCAACTGTTTTAGCAATATCAAATGTATCGCTATCTACAAAAATAATCTCTTCATCATTTTGAAGTTCCTTATTATTTGTAAACCTTTCTTCTATATCAATATCTATTGGATAGATAAAGGCCTCAAGGCATCTTGAACAATGCAGTTTCAATTTTGTTTTTATTGAAGCTCTTAGAGTTAAAACATCTCCAACAGAGGTAACATTTCCAACTACATTTAAAGCTTCTACAGCTTCTATTCTTTCTCCATCAAAATAAAGTGGAGCTAATTCATATGTTATATTTACTTCTTTTTTTCTATTTTTTGATGAAATTAAATCTGAAAATTGTATAATCATATGTACTTGCTCTAGATCATGTCCTCATATCCTTCAGGATACATTATGTACCTTATGTACATAGCTTGAGCCAAGCTTTATTTCACTCCTTAGATAAATATTTGCCGAATAAACACAATTTATTATATAAAGTGCATGATTAAAAGTCAAGCAATTTTACATAAATAACTCAACTAATAATTATGCACTTAAGAAATTAATTATTTAATTAATTCCACAGTATCTCTTGCAATAACTAATTCTTCATTAGTTGGAATTACAAAAGCCTTAACCTTGCATCCTTCTTTTGAGATTTCTCTCACTTTTCCTCTAACATTGTTTCTTTCCTTATCTACTTCAACACCAAGGAATTCTAATCCAGTAAGTATAGACTCTCTTGTTTCTGGTCCATTTTCACCAACTCCTGCTGTGAATACAATTGCATCAACACCACCCATAATAGCAGCATAAGATCCAATTGTTGCTCTAACCTTATATTCAAATATAGCAAGCGCTAACTTTGCTCTATGAACATTTTCTTTGAATGCTGCATCTTCAATATCTCTAAAGTCTGAGCTGATTCCTGATATTCCAAGAACACCTGATTTTTTATTTAATAAATCATTCACTTCATCAGCTGATAAACCTTCTTCTTTCATTAAGAAAGTTACAATTGCAGGATCTATATTACCAGATCTTGTTCCCATTGCAACACCTTCAAGCGGTGTAAAGCCCATTGATGTATCAATAGAAACACCATTTTTTATTGCAGCTAAGCTTGCACCATTTCCTAAATGGCAAGTAACTATCTTTAAGTCCTTTATATCTTTTCCCATAACCTCTGCTACTTTTTGAGAAACATACTTATGAGAAGTTCCGTGGAATCCATATTTTCTTATTCCATGCTTTGTATATAAATCATATGGAAGAGCATATAGATATGCTTCTTCTGGCATTGTTCCATGGAAGGCAGTATCAAATACAGCTACCATTGGAGTATTTGGCATAAGTTCTTCACAAGCTTCTATTCCTATCATGTTTGCTGGATTATGTAAAGGTGCTAATTTAAAGCATTCTTTAATATAATCCTTAACTTCTTTATTTATAACAACTGAAGATTTGTACTTTTCTCCACCATGTACAACCCTATGTCCAACAGCTGTAATTTCATCCATAGAAGAAATAACACCATTCTCTTTGTCTACTAAAGCGTCTAAAACTAATTTTATAGCAACTTTATGATCTTCCATTGGTTGCTTAACTATATATTTATCTCTACCTTCTACTTTTTGAGTAAGAACTGAACCTTCAATTCCTATTCTTTCTACTAAACCTTGTGCTAAAGATTCCTCCGTAGACATGTCAATTAATTGATACTTAAGCGATGAACTACCGCAATTGATAACTAAAACTTTCATTTGTATTATACTCCTTCCTAATGGATAACTATTTTTGAGCTTGAGCCTGAACTGCTGTTAATGCAACTACATTAACTATATCGTCAGAACTACATCCTCTTGATAAATCATTTATTGGTTTTGCAAAACCTTGACACATAGGTCCAATTGCTTCTGCATTTGCAAATCTTTGAACTAACTTATAGCCTATATTTCCACTTTGTAAATCTGGGAAAATTAATACATTTGCTTTTCCTGCTACCTTACTGTTAGGTGCCTTTTGAGCTGCTACTTTATCAACTATAGCTGCATCTAATTGTAATTCTCCATCTATTAGTAAATCTGGTCTTAACTCCTTAGCAAGTTCAGTTGCCTTTCTTACTTTGTCTACCATTTCATGGTCTGCACTTCCCATTGTTGAGAAAGAAAGCATTGCTACTCTTGGCTCCATTTTACAAAGATTTTTTGCAGTGTCAGCTGTAGCTATGGCAATAGCTGCTAATTGTTCGTATGTTGGATTTGGATTAACTGCACAGTCTGAGAATAATAACATACCCTCTTCACCATATTTTGATCCTGGAACCATCATAATGAAGAAGCTTGATACTACTGAAACCCCTGGAGCAGTTTTTATAATTTGAAGCCCTGGTCTTAATAAATCACCAGTTGTATGTATAGCTCCAGAAACCATACCATCTGCATCATTTAATTTAACCATCATTGTTCCAAAATATAATGGATCTCTAACTATTTTTTCCGCTTTTTCTAAAGTCATTCCCTTATTTTTTCTTAATTCATAAAACTCATTTACATAAGCTTCTAGTCTATCTGATTTATTCGGGTCTACTATTTCCACTCCGTCTAAATTAACAGCCAAATTCTTAGCCTTTTCCTCAATTATATCTCTGTCACCAACTAAAGTTACATAAGCTAATCCTAACTCTTGTATTCTTTGAGCTGCAACTAATGTTCTGTCTTCATCACCTTCTGGAAGAACTATTTTTCTTTTATCAGCTTTAGCTGATTCCCACAATTTTTTCATAAGTTCCATTATAACTTCTCCTTTCAAAAAAAGTACGAACTTTTCTTCATATACTAATATACTCCTAAATAGCTATATTTTTCAACCATAAAAACGTAAAAGATTTAATTCTAAATTTTAAAAATATTTTGAATATTTAATAATGTTTCCTATTTCCTAAAGTCCATAAAAATAATTTACTATAAATATAGTATTAATATGCTATAATAGTTCTATATTTCCCATTAAGGAGTGTATTTATGAATATAACTGGAATAATTACAGAATATAATCCATTTCATAATGGACACTTATACCATCTTAATACTGCAAAGAAATCTACAAATTGTAATGGTGTGATTTGTATTATGAGTGGTAATTTCGTTCAAAGAGGAGAACCAGCAATAATAGATAAATGGAAACGAGCAGAAATGGCTTTATTAAATGGAGTAGATTTAGTTATTGAACTTCCTACTTTCTATGCTGTATCTTCTGCAGAGTTTTTTGCTAAAGGTGCAATAAATATCCTAAATAATCTAGGAAGTGTTAATAACGTATTTTTTGGAAGTGAATGTGGAGATATAAAATTACTCCATAAAATTGCTAAACTTTTAACAGATGAACCAGAAGAACTTAAGAATAATATTAAAGAAAATTTAAAGTCTGGTATTACATATGCTAAAGCTAGAGAAAAAGCATTGATAAATTTATTAAGCGAAGACTCCTTAAAAGAAGTTCTTTCAAACTCAAACAATATTCTTGGAATAGAATATATTAAAGCTATTATAAAAAGTAAAAGTGATATAATCCCTCTAACTATGAAAAGAGAAGGATCTAAATATAATGATAAAGAACTAAATAATATATTTTCTTCTGCTACTAGCATAAGAGAAAATTTAAAAAACGGATATAACTTAGATTCATTAAAACCTTATATCCCATCTCAATCCTTTGAGTTATTAAATACTTTGATTAAAGATAATTATCCTTTCGTTTTTGAGGAAGATATGTATAATTTTGTTAAACATAGACTATTAACAGATTGCATAAACTTTAACAATCTTTTCGAGGCAAAAGAAGGTTTAGATAATAAGTTACTAAAAGAAGTTTACTATAGTTCATCCTATGAAGATTTAATTTTTAGGGTTAAAAGTAAAAGATATACATATACAAAAATTTCAAGATTATTATCTCAATTATTCTTTGCGTTAGATAATTATGAGTTTAAAGAATTATCTAAGGATGAAAACTTGTATGCAAGAGTTCTTGGTTTTAACGATATTGGTAGACTTATATTGAAAGAAATTAAGAAAACTTCTTCTATACCTATTATAACGAAAGTTCCAAAAAATAATGATAATCCGCTTTTGAGTTTAGATATTCAAAGTACAAAAGCATACTCAAGTTTAAATAATATGGTGAATCCATTAAGTGATTATTTAATTTCACCTATAATAAAACACTAATATTAAAAAGTCATAAGCATATAAATACTATAGGAGGTACAATTCATGATTAGTATTTATATTTTATGGCTTTTAATTTTTCTTCTTGTTGCTCTATTACTAAAACTTCTAGATGTAAGAAAAAATTATATAATTTGCTTTTTCATAACTATCTTTATAATTATATTTGTAATTAACTTAAAAACAAGCATTGAGTCTGCAATAAATGGTGCAAAGCTTGTTGTTACTGCTATACTACCAACCATATTCCCATTTAGCGTAATTTGTAATCTGCTAATATGTTATGATGGAATAACTCTTTACTCTAAAATATTAGGCCCACTATTTTGTAGCCCACTAGGACTTTCAAAAAGCGCTTCTTTTCCAATAGCTGCGAGTTTTATTTGTGGATATCCTTTAGGTGCGAAATATTGTTCTGATATTTATAATTTAGGATATATACATAAAGATGAATATGAACGATTATTAAATATAGCCTCTAACGCAGGACCAATATTTATATTAGGATCAGTAGCTGTTGCTATGTTAAATAATATTAAATACGGCTATATACTTCTTATTGCAAATTATTTATCTGTTCTCATTATAGGGTTAATTACTAAAAAATCAACTAAGAAATCAACTAAAATTCAAAATAACAAATTGGTAAATAAATCGATACGCAAAGAATATAATTTTGGAATAAATTTAAAAACTTCCATAGAAGGTGCTATTAATACTACATTAAATGTAGGAGCTTTTGTAATTATCTTTTCTGTAATTATAAACATTATAAAAAGCACCGCTTCAATAAGTGATGCTTTTACATTCTTAGAAAATTCATTTAAGTTACCTACTGGAATATTGTACAATCTTTTTTTAGGAAGTATTGAGTTTACTAATGGCTCTAAATTGATTTCTGATTTAAATTTATCTATCAGTTTAAAGCTCAGTATAATAAGTTTTATATTATGTTTTTCTAGCTTATCTGTTATAGCACAAGTATCTTCAATCGTAAGTAAAGATACTCCAAATTTCAAAAAATATATATTACTTAAACTTCTTCAAGGAATAATTGGTTTCGTAATAACTTTTATTTCTAGTAATATTATACTAGTATCAATACCAACTTTTAGCATTGCACCAAACTATAGCTATAAATTAATTATGTATAAAATATTTATACCCTTAATATTAGTTTTAAGTATATCCCTACTAGTTTCTGTATTGCTTAAATTTATTAAAGGGAAACTACATTCCTCTTAATTCAGATATGTTATCTTTAATCCTTGCTCCAGTTTCACTTAGATTTTCATCTATTTCCTTAGCAACCATTTCAAAAGATTTTTGCATATCTGAAATAAGCTTATTTTTCTTCTCTTCAATTTCTCTATCTAATTGAGCTAGGATTTCAGTTGAATATTCTCTTGATCCAATTCTAATTGCCTTAGCATCTCTTTGAGCTAGGGCAATTATTTCATTTGCTCTTACTTTTGCTTCCTTAACTAAATCATGATTCTCTACATTTTGTTTCATCATTTCCATAATTTCGCTCTTTATAGAGTCATATTGTTTTTGAGCATCTTCTAATATTCTATCTTTCTCATTCATAACCCATTGTGCTTTTCTTATTTGATCTGGTAAATAATTTATTACTTGATCTATTACCTCTAAAAATTCCTTTTTATCTATAACACTCTTCCCAGTTATAGGAACTTTTGGTGCAGTTTCTATTAACTCCTCTAAATATTCTAAAAGTTCAATAATATTAACTTCGACTTTCTCCATAACAATTCCCCCCTAAAAATATCTATTAAAACTTTTCCATAACCTCTGAAATCAATTCATTCGGTACAAGTCCTTTAATATTCCCTCCAAATTTAGCTACTTGCTTTACAGATGATGAACTTACATAAGAGTATTCAGACGAAGTCATCATAAAAACAGTTTCAATTTCTGAGTCAAGTTTTGAATTCATAAGAGCCATTTGAAATTCGTATTCAAAATCCGACATAGTCCTAAGACCTTTCAATATCACTTTTGAATTATGTAATCTAGCAAAATCTACTAACAGCCCATCAAAACTTAATACTTCAACATTTTTCAAATCTTTAGTAACTCTTTTTATTAAATTCACTCTCTCTTCAATTGTAAACAAACAGTTCTTATCCATATTAACCAAAACTGCTACGATTAATTTATCATATATTTTTGATCCTCTAGTTATGATATCTAAATGTCCATTTGTAATTGGATCAAAACTTCCTGGATAAATAGCAATATTCATTTTTCTCACCTTTTATTTACTCCTCATATTTATAAATACACACTGTAGTATTTCCATACTTTCTACTCTTCAACAACTTAATATCCTTATATCCGTCATAAATATCTTCTATTGAATCTATTTTTGTTACTATTATACCTTCTCTTTTTAATAGATTGCTTTCTTTTATTATTTCCATTGCTTTAGGAATCATTTCCTTACAATATGGCGGATCTATAAAGATAATATCAAAAACTTTTTGCTTTTTGCTTAACATTTGCAAAGCATCATAAGAATCTGAGTTAATTGGAAAACAAAACTCCTGAAATTTTAAATTTTCAACATTTTGCTTTAATATAGGAAAAGTTGTATTACTTTTATCTACTAAATATACTTCCTTAGCACCTCTACTTGCTGCTTCAAGTCCAAGACTTCCTGTTCCTGCAAAAACATCTACAACCACAGATTCAGGAATATAGTTTTGTATCATACTAAACATAGACTCCTTAACTCTATCTAAAGTTGGTCTCGTTTCCATGGTAGATGGAGGTAATAATTTTCGTCCTCTTGCTTTTCCTGCTATTATTCTCATCTAACTTCCTCCTTATGTACTATTATTATAATTTTAACATACTATTTATTTTTATACAATTTATTTAATTAAAACAAATATATCGACTGTATCTCTCAAGAGACTTTGAAATTTCATCACATAATTTTACATTTTTAATCTCTTTTGAATTTATTAAATTTTTAGCTTCATATCTTGCACACTTTAAAATATCAATATCTTCATATATATCTGCTAAAACTAATCCAATATCTCCACTTTGTCTAAGACCGAACATTTCTCCTGCTCCCCTTAATTTTAAATCCTGTTCTGAGATATAAAATCCATCAGTAGAGCTTGTCATTATTTCCATTCTTTTTTTCGTTCTTTCATTTTTAGCATTTCCTATTAGGATACAATAAGATTCATATTCTCCTCTTCCGACTCTACCTCTTAACTGATGAAGCTGTGCTAACCCAAATCTCTCGGAATTTTCTATTATCATAACAGATGCATTTGGAACATTAACTCCAACTTCAATAACAGTTGTAGAAATAATAACCTTAATCTTGTTCTCCTTAAATAATCCGATTATTTCATCTTTTTCTTTCGGTTTCATCTTCCCATGTAAAATTTCTACATTTATATCTTTGAACACATCACTCTTTAACTCATCATATAGTGTTTCTACAGAATTTAACTCCATTTTTTCATTTTCTTCAATTAAAGGACATACAATGTATATTTGCCTTCCTTTTTTTATCTCATCTAAAGCTAATTTATATGCATCCATTCTTTCATTTTCAGAATAAAATCTAGTATCTATTTTTTTTCTTCCCGGAGGAAGTTTATCTATTATAGATACATCTAAATCTGAATACATATATAAAGCTAATGTTCTTGGAATTGGAGTTGCTGTCATTACTAAAACGTCTGGTCTTCTTGCCTTGTTTATTAATTTATTTCTTTGTTCAACACCAAATCTATGTTGTTCATCAGTTATTACTAATCCTAAATTATTAAACTCTACATCTTCCTGAATTAAAGCATGAGTCCCTATCACAAGCATAGGATCTCCCTTTGATATCTTTTCCTTTATCCTTCTTTTTTCCTTTAAATTAGTACTACCTGTTAATATCTCTATGTCTATATTAAAATCCCTAAAAATTTTCAACGCCTCTTGATAATGTTGATTAGCTAATATTTCGGTTGGAGCCATTAATGCCCCTTGATATCCATTCTTTATTACATTAAATATAGCAATTAATGCTACTATAGTCTTTCCACTACCTACATCTCCTTGGACTAATCTGTTCATAGAATACTTGCTTTTTTGGTCTCTTAGTATATCTCTAACAACATTAGTTTGAGCATCTGTTAAATTAAAAGGTAATGATCCTTTTAAATCTTTTAATTCTTCATGCCAGCTAAAAGATATCCCATCATTACTTCTTAATCTATTTTTAAGTAACAAAAGTTTCATAGAATATGTAAAAAGTTCTTGAAACTTAAGTCTTGATATAGCTTTATTTAATTCCATCTTCCCTTTTGGAAAATGAATTTCTCTAATCGCAGTATCTAAATCAATCATATTATATTTATCTAAAATATCCTTTGGTAGATTATCAGTTATAATAACTTTATCTAAAACTTGATTAATTACTTTTGTAATTACCTTGTCATTCAAATCGCCTTTTAATGGATACTTAGGTATAATCT
Organism: Clostridium lamae; assembly: GCF_033043255.1. Classification (NCBI taxonomy): domain Bacteria; kingdom Bacillati; phylum Bacillota; class Clostridia; order Eubacteriales; family Clostridiaceae; genus Clostridium; species Clostridium lamae. The sequence goes on from NZ_JASCQJ010000018.1 coordinate 34,665, forward strand.
CACTTTTTTTAGCATCATTACACCCAATAATAGGATTGATTACTTCTAAGATCTTTCCATTTTTTTTAAATTTACCGACTAAATCATAGGACATATCAAGCTTAAAGTTACTTTTAATATACCTTTGATTAAACCATTTTCCTAAAACAATATGTCCTTTATAATCAAATTTGATTGTTGATATAATTTTACCATTTTTAGTTTTTACATCTCTATCATATCCTATTACTCTACAAGTTAAGATTTGTTTATCTTCACCATCTATTTCATTGAAGTCCGCATCACTTTTTATAAATTCATAATCCCTAGGAAAATATAAAAGCAAATCATATATTGTAAAAATTCCACATTTATTTAACTTTTCAGTAAGCTTAGGACCTACACCCTTTAAAGCAGAGACTTCCATTGATATATTCATTTACTCACCTCAAAATTTTATTCAATAAATATTAAAGCACAAGTTTCTACTTATGTAAATAAAGTAGTAACTCGTGCTTTTAATATTATTCTACTGACATCAAGAAATAATAAAGTGGTTGTGCTCCTCTATAGCATTGAACATCTAAATCTTCATATTTTTCTTCTATCTTACTTGCAAATTCCTCTGCTTCTTCTTCTGAAACATCTGAACCATATAATATTGTAATAAGTTCACTTTCATCATCTATCATTTCTGTAAGAACTTCCTCTGCTACATCACAATAAGATGAACCAACCTTTTTAATTTTTCCTTCAATTAAACCAAGCATATTTCCTTCCTTGATTTCTATACCATCCATTTCAGTATCTCTTACTGCATAAGTAACTGAACCTGTTTTCACCAATCCAATGGTTTCTTTTAAGGATTCTTCATTTTCATCAACTTCTACTTCAGGATTAAACATCGTAACACAAGTAATTCCTTGAGGTATTGAAGTTGTTGGTATAACTCTAACATCCTTCTCAGAAATTTCAGCAGCTTGATTTGCTGACATTATTATATTTTTATTATTTGGTAAAACAAATATATGCTCAGCATTTAATTTAGAAATACATTCAATTATATCTTGTGTTGAAGGATTCATAGTTTGACCGCCTTCAATTACATGGTCCACACCAAGATCTTTAAATATATTTGTTATGCCTTCTCCCATTGCAACTGCAACAAAAGCATATTTCTTATTTTCAATTTCTGTTATTTCTTCTTTATTTTCATTTTTTTGTTTGTATTCTTCTTTAGATAAAAGAACTTCCCTATGTTCTTCTCTCATATTATCAATTTTAATTTTTGATAATTCACCTAGCTTAACAGCCTTAGCTAATACTGCCCCTGGGTCATTAGTATGAATATGAACCTTTATTACATCCTCATACCCAACTACAACTTGTGAATCTCCCATAGGTGTTATGTCATCTCTAAATTTATCTGCATGGCTAGCATCTGCTAAAATAATAAATTCAGTACAGTAACCAAATTTAATATCTATATCTTCAGTACCTTGAGCGCCTTGCATTTTTGCTTCTGATGGTTTTATATCTTTAATTTCAGCTTTAATATCATCTCTTATTGCTTCAAGCATTCCTTTTAAGATAATAAGTAATCCCATTCCACCTGAATCTACCACCTTTGCTTTCTTTAAAGCCGGTAATAGATCTGGTGTCTTATCAAGCATAACCTTCGCTTCCTTAACAACTACATCCATTAAGTCAACTATATCCTTAACATCTGTATCAATTGCTGCTTCAGAGGCTGCTCTTATAACTGAAAGTATTGTTCCTTCTGTCGGTCTCATAACTGCTTTGTAAGCTGCTTTACTACCTTCTTGTAATGCTATAGCAAGTTGAACCGAATCTACAGATGTCTTACCTTCTAAGCCTTTTGAAATACCCCTAAGTATTTGAGAAAGAATAACTCCTGAGTTTCCTCTTGCTCCCATTAAAGCTCCTTTAGCAAGTTTTTTTGAAGCTTCCCCAATAGATTCTGTATTTAATCCTTCTATTTCCTTAACAGCTGCTTTAAATGTAGCAGACATGTTTGTTCCTGTATCTCCATCTGGTACTGGAAACACATTTAATGAGTTAACATACTCACTTTCTTCTAACAATCTATTGCTAGCATTAACAACCATGTTATAAAAATCATGGCCATTTATTGTCTGATATTTCATCTTTTTACCTCCTAGACTCTAACTGCTTGAACATTTACTGTAACAGATGAAACTTTTAAACCAGTAAAGTTTTCCACACTATAACGCACCTTTTGTATTATGTTATTAGCTATTTCAGAAATTTTAGTTCCGTATTCAACCATAACATATAATTCAACGATTAATTTATCATTATCAAATTTTAGCTTAACGCCTTTACTTAAATTTTCTATTCTCATTAACTCCCATAAACCTTCAGTTGCATTCTTGGAAACCATTCCTACAACACCATAGCATTCCATAGTTGACAAACCAACTATTTTAGCTAGCACCTCTTCAGAGTAATGTATATTCCCAAGTTCGTTTGAATATCCTACCATATAGAATCCTCCTTATAATTATCTATACATTATATTTTATATTACTTGTATTTATTATTCAAGTAAATATTGTATAGCTTAGTATATGAAGATATTAATATATATATATTAATTAATTGATTTTAAAAGTTTTTTTACTTTTTTATCATTTTTCCTTGCTTTTATAAGGGATATTATGTTAGAATTTAATCTGTCCTATTGAAGAGAAATTATCTTCACAAATAAGGAGGTGTTTTCAAGTGGCAAGAAGATGCGAAGTTTGTAACAAAGGGGTTGTATCTGGATCACAATACTCCCACTCACATCGTCAATCAAAGAGAACTTGGGCTCCTAACATAAAGAGAGTAAAGGCTTTAGTTAATGGAACACCAAAGACAGTTCATGTATGTACAAGATGCCTTAGATCTGGCAAGGTTCAAAGAGCAATATAAGTTCAAATAAAAAATGCAATTGTTAAATCAATTGCATTTTTTATTTTAAAATATTTTATCATTTTTCATATGTATTATTTTTTTCTTCTAAAAAACTTTATCAAATTAGATAAAAACTTAGGTAACTTTATTGCTATTATCTTCATATTAGTCCTCCATAATAATAATTCATCTCTTTATATACATTGTATGCAAAGAAATAAAATGGGTGACTACTTTTTTTTAATCATTTGTATAAAGAACCATTACAATTCCGTTATCGAAAGTTATTTTTATATCTTCATCTAAAAATTCATTAGAAGTAGTTATACTATCTCCTAATTTTAAATTAAAATTAGTTAAATTATATTTAGCTCCTTTTATAGTGAAGTTTTTAACTTCTTCACAATAAGCTTGAAAAGAAATAATATCGCCTTTATTTCCTTTTAAAGTAATAGGTTTATCAGTTAAAAAAATTAAATTATTATCATCAATTACTTTAACACTTATTGATTTATCTAACCCTCTTAACATAAGTCCAAAATTACTTAAAGAATGATCATACCTTGTACCTGTAGCGCCTAATAATATTATTTCATCTGCTCCATTCTCTACAGCTAAATTATAAGCAAGTTCTGTATCTGTATAATCCTTTTCTCTTTTAAACTTTATTTTTTTACTAGCCTTCGCTTCAATAGAATTTATAATATCTATATTAACAGAATCAAAATCTCCTAATATATAGTCAGGAGATATATCATACTTATATAGTACTTCACATCCTTTATCAGCTCCGATAACAAAATCTACGTCTTTTATTTCTTTAAATAGTAAGTCCTTAGAAGGCTCTTTTCCTCCTGAAATAATTAAAGCCTTCATCGAATTAACCCCTTATTGCTTCTATATTTTCTTTAAGATTTCCATCACCAAATACAGCTGAACCTGCCACCAATACATTTGCACCAGCTTCAACTATTGCTTTAGAGTTATTCTTACCAACTCCACCATCTACTTCTATAAGTAATTCACTATTATATTGTAAACTCATTTCTTTTACTTCTTTTATTTTATTTAAAGAATACGGAATAAACTTTTGCCCTCCAAAGCCCGGATTAACTGACATTATTAGCACCAAATCTAATTTTTCTATAATATCTTTTAAAACAAAAGTTGGTGTTCCAGGGTTCAGAGAAACACCTGCCTTTACTCCTTTAGATTTAATATATTCAATAGCTCTATCAATATGCTTTTCTGCTTCGTAATGAATAGTTATTATATCTGCTCCGGCTTCAACAAAATCATCTATATATCTTGATGGATTCTCTATCATTAAATGAACATCAAACATTTTATTAGTCTTATTTCTAATTGACTTAATCACTGGCAAACCAATACTTATATTAGGAACAAAATTTCCATCCATAACATCTATATGAATAAAATCTGCTCCAGCTTCATCTACTTTTACGATCTCTTCACCTAGTTTTGAAAAATCTGCTGATAATATTGATGGTGATATTTTTACCATTTGTACTTTTCCCCCTCTTGTAACTCTTCTAATATTCTAATATAGAAATTATATCTGTATTCATTTATTTTTCCCTCATCTAAAGCTTTCTTCACAGCACATTGTGGTTCTTTATTGTGAAGACATCCTCTGAACTTGCAACTGTGATTATATTCTTCAAACTCCGGAAAACTATATCTAAGGTTGTCTTTGTCCATAAAACTAATATCTATATTAGAAAAACCTGGACTATCTACTAAATATCCCTCTTCTATCTCAATTAACTCACTATGTCTAGTTGTATGTTTTCCTCTACCAATTTTTTCAGAAACAACTCCAGTTTCCATATGACTTCTATTTATAAGTGTATTTATAAGTGTCGACTTACCTGCCCCTGAAGGTCCACATAATACCGTTTCTTCTCCTGTTAGCCTTTCCTTAAGTAAATCTATTCCTAATCCCTTTTTTGCATTAATAAATAAAACATCATATCCAATATCATTTATTTTCTTTTTTATTTCTTCTTTTTCTTCTTCTGAAGCTAAATCCATCTTATTTAAACATACTATAGACTTAATATTATTATACTCACATGAAATTAAAAATCTATTTAAAAGGTCAAAATTTATATCTGGATTTTTTATTGCAAATACTACAAAAGCTTGTGTAACATTTGCTACAGTAGGTCTTATTAATTCTGAAGATCTATCAAGTATATCTTCAATTACACCCTTACCATTGGAAACATTAATAACAACATTATCACCAACCATTGGCTTCATATCCTTGTGCCTAAATTTCCCTCTAGCTTTACATTCTATTATCTCATCTTTAGTTTTTACATAGTAAAACCCACCTATGCCTTTAATTATTTTTCCTTCCATAATTCCTCCAATTATTTTTATCTTCATATTTATAATAAACAGATTATCATAAAAAATGCAAATAAATTTTATATTAAATAAGAGCCAGTATTTAACTGACTCTTGTTTATTAATTATTATTTGTATTATTTCCTTGGTTTTGTGAAGAATTTGCTCCATTATTATTCTCATTGTCTGGGGACTCTTCTTTTTCTGATTTCTTAGTTTTAATTTTTACAGATTCGCCATCTTTTATAGTTTTAGTGAAACTATCAACCAAATCTCCATTGCCTATTAACTCATAACTAATTCCATTTTCAACCAAAATACCTGTAGCCTCATCTACTGTCATATCTTTTGATATTAAGGAAGATATATCAACTTCATATTTCCCTACTGTTATTGTAATATCTGACCCTTCCTTAATTGTTGTTGGATTAATACTTTGATCTAAAACTATTCCATCCTCATTTTTATTGCTTGTAGCTTGCTCTTTAACATTTACCTTAAGCCCTTTTAATGCTTCTTGAGCCTCAGATAAAGTTTTACCCCTAACATCCACTACATCAACAAATTTCGTTTCTGGTCCTTTACTAACTACTATTTCTATATTAGTATTTTTGCTTATTTTTGTTCCTGCAGTAGGTGTCTGACTTATTAGATAGCCTACATCTATATCATCATTATACTCTTCTTTTATAGTATAATTGGTTAATTCATCTGATTTCAATATTTGTTCAATATTTGTTTTTTCATAATTTCTAAAATCACGCATTAGAATTTCTTCTTCACCAGATGAAACTATTACATTAATTATAGTACCTTTTTTAACCTTCATACCAGCCTTAGGATCTGTTTCTAGTATTGTATTTTCAGGTTTATCACTTTTTGCTGTAGATTTTACTTCTATTGTTAATCCTAATTCCTCTACTTCTTTTTTAACATCATCAGTTAATTTACCTACTATGTTAGGTACCACAACCTCATTGTTACTTCCGCCCCCCCTTGCTAAGAAGAAACCAATAGAGCCTAAAATTATAATCGCTGCTATTATTCCAATTGTAGTTAATATTTTCTTTAATCCAGATTTATTTTTTTTCTTTTTAGGCTTTTCATCATCATAATCATCATAATCTTCATCGTCATCATAATCTTCATCATCATAATATTCATCTTCAACCTTAGAAACACCTGATGTCTTTGAAGTATTAATTGGTGTCATAATAATAGTTCTATCATTATCACTTTCACTTATACTATCCCCTATAATAACATCAGGATTAGCTTGTATTTTTTGTAAATCTTGAATTATATCTTTAGCGTTCTGATATCTTTTAATAGGCTCTTTTTGCATTGCCTTAAGTATTAATTTATTTAAGCTATCTGGAATAGAAGAATTTATATTTTTAGGAGGAACAGGCTCTTCTTGTAAATGCTTTAATGCAACTGTAACTGGTGAATCACCTTCAAAAGGTAATCTTCCTGTTACCATTTCATATAGTACTATTCCAAAAGAATATATATCTGATCTAAAATCTATATAAGTACCTTTTGCTTGCTCAGGTGAAAGGTAATGAGCAGACCCAATAATACTTGTAGTGTTAGTTATTGTTTGTGTATCAGTGGATTTTGCTATACCAAAGTCTGCTACTTTAACTTCTCCAGATTCTGTAACCAAAATATTTTGTGGCTTAATATCCCTATGAATGACATTATTCTTATGAGCACAATCTAAAGCTTTTGCAATTTGCAATGCTATTTTTATAGCTGTACTATAATTAAGTTTTCCACTAAAATTAATTAGTTCCTTTAAAGTTTTTCCACTTACATATTCCATTACTATATAATCTGTTTTATCTTGACTTCCGACATCCAGTACATTGACTATATTGGCATCTGATAAATTTGCAATTGCAGTTGCTTCTCTTTTAAACTTTTGTGCTATATCTTCATTATCAGCAAATTGCTTTTTTAATATTTTAACTGCAACAAATCTGTTTAATTTATTACATTTAGCTTTATATACTTCTGCCATTCCACCTTCGCCTATTTTTTCAAGAAGCTCATATCTACCACCTAAAATAATTCCCTTCATGCTACACCTCTCCTCCAAATAACATTACAGTTATATTGTCTCTTCCACCATTAAACTTTGCACTTTCTACTAGTTTTTCACAAATATTCTGTAATTCCTTTTCTTCTATCTTAAATGATTTAATAATATCTAAACTAACTTCGTTACTTAATCCATCACTACATAGTAAGAAATAATCATACTCATCCTTTCTTACTTCAAATATATCAACTTCAACATCTTCTTCAATTCCAATAGATCTTGTAATAACATTTCTTCGTGGATGATTAATTGCTTGTTCAAAAGAAATGCTACCACTATCTATAAGTTCTTGTACTAATGAATGATCCTTGGTTATCTTTATTATCTTATCATCCTTTATTCCATAACAAGAACTATCTCCAATATTTGCTACTAGAGTAATATCTTTTGTAATCAGACACGCTACTAAAGTAGTTCCCATTCCTGTATATGTGTCTGAACAATGTGAAAGATTAAAAACTTTCAAGTTAGCATGCTTTACTGCCCTCTCTAATAATTCTCTGTAGTTATACAGATTCATATTATCTCTTATGTATTTTATGAAGGACATAGAGGCCGTCTTGCTAGCAATTTCGCCAGCATTATGGCCTCCCATACCATCTGCTAAAACACAAATTTTATAATTCTCATCTTCATAGAAATCTGCGTAATCCTCATTTAAGTTTCTTACATTTCCTAAATCACTTTTTATACCAATCACCAGCACCCACTCCTCTAATTCTGAGTCTTTAAGAAGTTTCTCCTTAATTGACCGCAAGCAGCATTAATATCGTTACCCATTTCTTTTCTAACTGTCACATCTAGACCATGGTCACTGACTATTTTTTCAAATTCTTCTATAGTCTTTTTTGAAGGTCTCTTTAATGTATTTTCTTTAATTTCATTTACAGGTATTAAATTTATATGACATTGTCTTCCCTTTAATAATTTTGACAATGCTTTTGCATCTTCTTTACCATCATTTATCCCTGAAACTAAAGAGTATTCAAAGGATATTCTTCTACCAGTCTTTTCAAAATAATAATCACACGCTTCTAAAATTTCTTTAATAGAATATTTTCTCGCAATTGGCATTATTGCTCTTCTCTTTTCATCACTAAAAGCATGTAGGGATATTGCTAATGTTATACTATATCCTTTATCTGCTAATTCATAAATTTTTGGTACAATTCCACAAGTAGAAAGAGTTATATGTCTTTGCCCAATATTTAAACCATATTCAGCATTAACTAAATCTAGGAATTTAGTTACATTATCATAGTTGTCTAAAGGCTCTCCACTTCCCATTAATACTATATTGGAAATTCTTTCACCTAGTACTTTTTGAGCTACAATAACTTCTGCTAAAATTTCTCCAGCTGTTAGATTTCTTACCCTACCTTCTAAAGTTGAAGCACAGAATGTACATCCCATTCTACATCCTACCTGAGTTGAAATACAAATTGTATTCCCATAATTATATTTCATTATTACACTTTCAATAATATTTCCATCCTTGAAAGCAAAAAGTATCTTTTTAGTTTCATCAACTGTAGAATTGTAATCTCCAACTACTTCAGGAACACCTATATAAAAATTCTCCTTAAGCTTTTCAATTAAAGCTTTAGGTAAATTTTTCATATCATCAAATTCCCAAACATTATTATATATCCAAGAAAAAACTTGTTTTGCTCTAAAAGAACTTTCTCCATTTTCCTTTAACCATTTTGAAACTTCTTCTAAACTATAATCTAAAATATTTTCCATTCTATCACCTATTTCATTTTCTTTATTTTTCCTATAAAGAAACCATCCATAGAATCATTTGGTAGTATAGTTAAACTTTTATCTGCATTATATATAAAGTTATTATTATTACCTAGATATATATTTTCTATTTCTGCATCACTATGTTTATCTAAAAACCACTTTAAGTTTTCCTCATTTTCTTCTTTATTTAATGTACATGTAGAATAAATCATAATTCCACCTGGTTTTAAATATTGCCAAGCATTTTCCATTATATCCCTTTGTACTTTAACTAAATCCCTTAAATGTTGTCTTGTCTTATTCCATTTTATTTCTGGTTTCTTTCTAATAATACCAAGACCTGAACAAGGTACATCGATTAATACCTTATCTCCATAGCATATATATTCTGGATTAAGTTTTGTTGCATCCATTTCCTTGCAAATTATATTAGTTAATCCAAGCCTCTTTGCATTTTCCTCAATTAAAGATAATTTATTTTCATGTAAATCAAAGGCTACAACTTCTCCTGTATTTCCCAATAGTTCTCCTATATGAGTAGTTTTGCCACCTGGTGCAGCACATAAATCTAAGACTTTCTCTCCCTCTTTTAAATCAAGTAGTGGTGCCACTAACATTGCACTTTCATCCTGAACAGTAATTAATCCTTCATTAAAGAGTTCGTTATTTTCGACTCCTTTTCCCCCATCAATTGCAATCGCTTCTGGACAAGCGTATCCCTCTTCTATCTTATAACCGATTTCTTCTAATTTTTCATAAACTTCGTCAAATTCACCTTTAAACTCATTAACTCTAACTGTTACTTTAGGAGTTTCATTTAAACCAGCCATGATTTTCATAGTTCTTTCTTCACCATATTGTTTTATGAATAATCTTATCATCCATGGTTGGAAAGAAAACTTATAAGCAAGCTCATCTATTCTATTCCCAGGAACAATTATTTCTTTTTCATCCCTAATATAGTTTCTTAAAATTCCATTAACAAGCTTAGATGCTTCAAGTGAAACTTCCTTTGCTTCTTCTACTGCTTCGTTACAAGCTGCATACTCTGGTATCTTATCTAAGAAATACATTTGATATATAGCTACTCTCAAAATATTTAAGACAGTAGAGTCTAGCATATTTATATCTTTGACAAAATTTCCTATTATTACATCAAGAGTTCTTTTTCTTCTTAAAGTACCATAGACTATCTCTGTAATAAGTCCCTTATCCTTATCATCCATATCGTGTTTATTTAATTCCATTGATAAAATTAAATTAGAATAAGCTCCTTCTTCTAATACTCTTTGTACTATTTGTCTTGCAATTTTTCTACTATTCATCCTTCTACCTCATTAATTATCATTATATCTGTTGTTTAAAGCTATTAATCTTATTAATTGAGAAATAGCCATTAATGTTGCCGCAATATAAGTCATCGCAGCTGCATCTAATACCTTCTGTGCTCCCTTTAACTCATCACCATATAAAAAATTTCTAGTTTTTAATATATTTAATGCTCTTGTTGATGCATTAAATTCTACAGGAAGAGTTATAAGTTGATAAATTACTGCTCCCCCAAAGAATATAATACCTATCTTCGCAAACAAAGGAAACCCTAAAAAAATCCCTATTATAAATAACCACATAGATAAATTACTTACAACATTAACTGCTGGAGCAATTTTAGTTCTTAGAACTAAAGGTGCATAATTTGTTTGATGCTGTATTGCATGCCCACACTCATGAGCTGCTATTCCTGCAGCTGCCACAGTTGCACCATCATATACCTCTGGCGAGAGCCTTATCACTCTTGAAGATGGATCATAATGATCACCTAATTGTTTACTATACCTTTCAATTCTAATATCAAAAAGTCCAGCTCCATCTAAAATACTTCTTGCAACTTCACTACCAGTAGCACCACTTGCTATTCTAACTTTTTTATACTTTTTATAGGCATTATCTATCTTAAATTGTGCCCAAAAAGCTATAATTATAGCTGGTATTAATAAAAAATAAGTTGAATCAAAATAAAATCCTGGATAAAACATATATCCATCTCCTTCATACTTTTTTAATAAAGCTTGTTATTTACCTTTATCTCATTTCCATTAATATATTGTTCTATAGTTAATGGCTTTCCATTTGGGAATTGTATCTTTTTAATTAATATTACCCCATCCGAAGTAGCAACTTTAATCCCATCTTTTGAAACACCAACTATAGTTCCAGGCTCCTTGTTTGTATTTTCATTTAAAATCTTACTTTCATAAATTTTCATAGGTTTATCTTCATAGTTAGTGTATGCAATTGGCCATGGATTAAGCCCTCTAATTAAATTATGAATATCTTTAGCTGAATTATTCCAATTAATTAATGCCAATTCTTTATTTAACATTTTAGCATAAAAAGTTTCTCCTATTTGCTTTTCAGGTACAATAGTTTTATTGTATAAACCTTCTATAGTTTTAATTAATAAATCTGAACCTCTTTCCATTAAAATATCGTGAAGGTTACCTGCAGTCATATCTTCTGATATTTCAACTTCATCCTTGAGCAACATATCCCCAGTATCTAATCCTACATCCATTAACATTGTAGTATTACCTGATTTCTTTTCTCCTTTTATTATTGCCCAATTTAAAGGTGCAGCACCTCTATACATAGGAAGTAATGAAGCATGTAAATTAATACAACCAAACTTTGGAATATCTAAGACTTCTTTAGTTAAAATTTGACCAAAAGCTACAACGATAATAAAATCTGGTTCTAATTCCTTTAAATAATTTATAGCTTCAATATCATTCTTTAGCTTAGTAGGTTGTAATACTTTTATATCCTGTTCTATAGCCACCTCTTTTACTGGAGAGTATGCTATTTTTTTACCTCTTCCCTTTGGTTTATCTGGTTGAGTAAATACTGCTTCAACTCCAAAAACTTCTATAATTTTTTTTAAAGATGGTACTGCGAAATCTGGAGTTCCCATAAATACTATCTTCATGTTAAGCCTCCTTTGTTATTTTAAATAGTCTATGAATAATTTCCCATTTAAGTGGTCATTTTCATGCAATATTGCTCTTGCTAAAAGCTCTGTTGCCTCTAAAACAAATTCTTCTCCCTTTTCATTTAGTGCCTTTACTTTAACATAATTCGGACGCTCAACATCTGCTGATTCTCCTGGAACGCTAAGACAGCCTTCTTCTCCTAATTGAGTACCTGAAACTTCTAATATTTCTGGATTTATAAACACTCTAAGGCCGTAATCATCAAAAACATCTATTACAAATATTCTTTGAAGTATTCCTACTTGCGGTGCAGCTAAACCAACACCGTCAGCCTCATACATTGTCTCAGCCATATCTTTTATTAACTTTAAAGTTCTTGGTGTAATTTCAGTTACATCCTTACATTTCTTTCTTAAAACTTCATCACCATTTATTCTAATATTTCTAATTGCCATAAATTTTTCTTACCTCCTAAGTCAAACTATTTGGATTAATATCTATAGTTACTTTTATTTCATTATATACATTCTTATTTAATTGATAAAGGTTATCTTTAATTTTTTTACAAAAATCTAAAGATAAATCTCCTTTAAATATTATTTGCCATCTAAAATTATCTTTTATTTTTGATATTATACATGGAACCGGCCCTAACATTTCTATGTTTAATTCATCTTCATTTATCTTACTTAATTCTTCTCTCAATAAATTCATAAAAGATTTCAATGCTCTTTCATTTTTTGATGAAGCATTTATTAATAGTATTCTACCAAAAGGAGGATAATACATCAAACCTCTAGTTGTAAATTCCTCATTATAAAAACCATTATAATCATGATTCTTTGCATAATTCAGACTATAGTGATTAGGATTATAAGTTTGAAGAATTACCTTTCCTTCCTTATCTCCTCTGCCTGCTCTACCAGAAACTTGAGTTATAATTTGAAAGGTTCTCTCTGCTGAACGATAATCTGGCATATTTAATGACATATCAGCAGCTAATATCCCCACTAATGTTACATTTTCAAAATCTAACCCTTTAGATATCATTTGTGTACCTATTAAAATATCTGCTTCTCCATTTTTAAATGAATTATATATAGCTTCATGTGAGTTTTTTTGTCTTGTAGTATCCATATCCATTCTTAATATTCTAACATCTTTAAAATACTTTCTTACTTCTTCTTCAACTCTTTCAGTACCAGCCCCAAAATGTTTGACATATTTACTCTTACATTTAGGGCAAATCTTTGATTGTCTTTCTCCATGACCACAATAATGACACACTAAGTATCCATTCTTATGAAATGTCATTGAGATATCACATTTAGGACATTTAAAAACATACCCACAACTTCTACAAGATACGAAGGTAGAAAATCCTCTCCTATTTAAAAATAAAATAATCTGTTCTTTTCTACTGAGAGCTTCTTTCATTTCCAAAAAAAGCTTCTTACTAAACATAGAAATATTTCCACTATTTAATTCTTCTCTCATATCTATTATTTCTATTTCAGGCATAGGTTTATTATCAATACGACTATTTAATTCTACGAGTTCAATTTCTCCAGATATAGCCCTATAATAAGTTTCTATTGATGGTGTTGCCGATCCTAAAATCACTTTACACCCTTTAATTTCACTTATAAATTCAGCAACATCTCTAGTAACATATTTAGGATTTTGTTCAGATTTATACGTATTTTCATGTTCCTCATCTATTATAATTATACCTAAGTTTTGCAATGGCAAAAATAGTGCGCTTCTAGCTCCTATTACAACCTTTGCCCTTCCTTCTTTAACCCTATACCACTCATCATACTTTTCCCCATCAGAAAGCTTACTATGAAAAACTGCTACTTCTTTTCCAAATCTTCCTTTAAATCTTTCAATCATTTGTGGTGTTAAAGAAATTTCTGGTACTAAAATTATAGATGATTTCCCACTATTAACTGCACTCTTTACAAGTTGCATATAAATCTCTGTTTTCCCTGATCCAGTTACACCTTTTAACAAAATTACATTTTTCGATGACTTTTCAATTTTATCAATCGCAATAATCTGATCTTCAGTTAATTTTTTTTCTCTATAATCAATATATTCTCTAATATTATATCTGTATACTATTTCTTCCTCTACTTTTAAATAGCCTTCTTTAATCAGTTTATTTATTTTATACATTGATAATCCATATTGTTTAGTTAATTCTGCCTTATTATATTTACCATTATTTTGCCTGATAAAATTCAAAACATCTTCATACTTTATTGTGACTTCTTCTGGTATTTCTATATCTCCCATAGCAACTACAAGCTTATACTTATTATTAATTCCTTTTAGTACACCTTGAGGAATAAGAAGTCTAATTCCATCAATATACTTACATAAATAATTCACTTTTAAAAATTCTACTAATTTTATATCATCTTTAGTTAATACAGGTTCTGTTCTTGCTATAGCCTTAATCTTTTTAATTCTTATTCCAACTATTTCATCTTCTTTTATAGATAATATAAAACCATCTACAATAGAATTTTTAGCACCAAAAGGTATCTTTACCCATTGTCCCATATGAATTTCTTTTTGTAATTCTTCTGGAACTTCATAAGTAAAGGGTCTATCTATCTCTAACGCATCACTATTAATAACAATTTCTGCATATGTTTTCAAATTCATCACCCTTTTATTAGGTTGTTTTATACTCTATATAAAAGAAAGCGCATTTTAGCGCTTTCTTAATATAGTTTCAAAGATTTTTGATGCAACTTTTCTTTTACTCATCTTATCTAAATATATCTCTTCTCCATCCTTGCTAATGATAATAACCTTATTATCATCACTAGCAAATCCAGTATCACTACTTGTTATATCATTTGCCACAATGAAATCTAAGTTCTTTTTAATAAGCTTTTTCTTTGCATTTTCAACAACATCATTACTTTCAGCTGCAAAACCAACTAATATTTGATGTTCTTTTTTTTCACCTAATATTTTTAATATATCATTATCTCTTACAAATGTTAAAACTAAATCTTCATCGCCTTTTTTAATTTTTTTATTACTATAATTTTTTATTTTATAATCAGCAACAGCTGCAGACTTAATTACTATATCACTACTTTTATAATTATCTAAAATTGCATTTTTCATCTCTTCATTTGTAGTAATATTAATCACCTTAATTCCCTGTGGAGGAGTTAAATTTGTAGGTCCTGAAACTAAAACAACATTAGCTCCCCTATCCCTAGCTTCTTCTGCTAAGAAATAACCCATCTTCCCAGTAGATCTATTTGTTAAAAATCTTACAGGATCTATATTTGAATGAGTAGGTCCTGCACTAATTAGAACATTTTTACCAAGTAAATCTTTTGGTATATCTTTACTTTCTAATGCATCTAATACACTATCAATAATTGTATTAACATCTGCTAGTTTTCCTTTTCCTTCATCTCCACAAGCAAGTAAACCTGAAGCTGGTTCTATAAATTCATAGCCAAGATCCTTTAGCTTATTAATATTTTTTTGAACTATTGAATTCTCATACATATTTGTATTCATCGCTGGAGCAAAAATAACCTTTGCTCGCGTAGCCATGATAGTTGTGGATAACATATCATCTGCTATTCCATTGGCAATCTTTCCAATAATATTAGCAGTTGCAGGGGCCACTAAAAACACATCGGCTCTTTTGGCTAAAGAAATATGTTGAATCTCATAAGCCTTAGGTTCTGCAAACATATCTGTCACAACCATATTTTGACTAAGAGATTGAAATGGTAATGGTGTAACAAATTTTGTTGCAGATTCTGTCATAATTACTCTTACATCAATATCTTTCTTTCTTAGTGCACTTACAACATCTAATGCTTTATAAGCAGCAATTCCTCCGCTAACTCCTATACACACACATTTTTTTTCATTCATTTACTTAAAACCCTCTTTTTCAGGAACAGGTTCATAACCTACTTCTCCTTCATTAACTTCATTAATAGCTATAGTAAGTGGTTTTTTTGATTTTGTTGCCACTAATGGTTCACTACCATTAATTATTTGTCTAGCTCTCTTTGAAGTAAGAATTACTAATGAATATCTGTCGTCTACCTTTTTTAGTAAATCCATAATTGATGGATTAATCATAGAGTTGTTCATGAATTAAGCCCTCCTTAGAATCTAATATTGTATTTTCCTTTATTCTATCAACTCTGCATTTTTCAGCTGCTATAATTGATTCTACCTTTTCTACTGCTATATCTAATTCATCATTAACTACAGCATAATTATATTTTGAAACATAATTAATTTCCTTATAAGCATTTTTAAATCTAGTCATTAAGGATTCTTCTGTTTCACTGCCTCTTTTAATTATTCTTTGTTTTAATTCTTCCATTGATGGAGGAAGTATAAAGATAAAAACTCCTTCTTTAAAGTTCTCTTTAACTTGTAATGCTCCTTGTATATCTATTTCTAAGATAACATCTTTTCCTTCATCTAACATTTTTTCTACGTTTACCTTTGGAGTACCATAGAAGTTCCCATGAACATTTGCATATTCTAAGAAACCATTTTTCTTAACTTTTTCTTCAAAAGCCTCTCTAGATAAAAAGTAATAATTTATCCCCTCAACCTCTCCTTCTCTAGGAGCCCTTGTTGTTGCAGAAACAGATATATAAATATTATTATGCTTTTCTAATAAAGCTTTACAAATAGTTCCTTTTCCTGCTCCTGATGGACCTGAAATAACTATTAATACACCTCTATTACCTTGCATTATTCGTCAACCTCATCTACTGCTTCATCTTTCACCACTAATCTATGTGCAACAGTTTCTGGTTGAACTGCTGATAGAATAACGTGATCACTGTCAGTAATTATAACAGCTCTAGTTCTTCTTCCATATGTTGCATCTATAAGCATACCTCTATCTCTTGCTTCTTGTATTATTCTTTTTATTGGTGCTGACTCCGGACTTACTATAGCAACAAGTCTATTAGCTGATACTATATTTCCAAATCCAATATTAATTAATTTTATTCCCATTACTTTCCTCCTGATTACTCGATATTTTGCACTTGTTCTCTTATTTTTTCTATTAGATTTTTTATGTTAATGACATAATTAGTCATATCCATATCACTTGATTTAGAGGCTATAGTATTTGCCTCTCTATTCATTTCTTGAATTATAAAGTCAAGTTTCCTTCCAATCTGTCCACCCTCATTAAAGGTAATTCTTATTTGGTTTAAATGACTTTTTAACCTTGTAATTTCTTCATCAACAGCAGCTTTATCTGAAATTATTGCAACTTCTTGTGCAATTCTATTTTCATCTATATCTACCATTTCTAATAACTCTTTAAGTCTTATCTCTAATTTTTTCTTATATGTGTTTGGTATTACATCTGCAATTTCTTCTATGCTTTTAACTATGGATTCTATTTCATCTAGTTTATATAATATATCTTCTTTAAGTTTTTCACCTTCAACCACTCTCATATTATCCATCATATCTAAAGATGATATTATAAGTGGTTTTATTAATGCCCATATTTCTTCAATTGAATCTTCTTCTTCAACGATATCAATAACATCAGGAAACCTCGCTATTTGAGTAGCTGTAATATCATTTTTAACTCCAATTTTTTCTTCTATCTCTTTTAAACAATTATAATAACTCTGAGCTAGACCTAAATTAAGTTTTGCTACCCCTTCTCCTTTAGAGTAACTTTTTTGATTAATAAATATATCTACTTTACCTCTAGAAAGTTTTGAATTCACTAGTTTTCTTATTTCTTCCTCTAATGAGATAATACTTTTTGGCAGCCTAACATTAACATCTAAATATCTACTGTTGACGCTTTTCATTTCCACCGAAAACAAATGTTTACTTCCTTCATCATTACTAGCCCTTCCAAAGCTAGTCATACTTTTAACCATATATTCCTCCACGGTTTTCTAAATTTTTATTAATACTAGTTTGAATAACCTTAATATAATTTATTTATAATATGTATGTCAATGATTTGTTCACAAATTGTTAACATTTACTCAAATAAAAATGTTATACTCCATTAATAATACAGAATATAACATCTATTTGAATGTATGCGTATAAATTTGTATTAAACGCGCGCAAAATTAACTTTTGTTGCAAATGAATCTTTTATATCTATTGCTTTTTCACTTGATAAAGCAACTATTAGCTTAATTCTTGCTTTTTGCCCAGGCATACTTTCTTCAAAGAAAACACCTAAATCTTTAAGCATCTTTCCTCCTCCATCATAACCATAGGATTCATACACTCTTCCTTCGAAACATCTAGACACAACAACTACAGGAATATTTTTATTAATAGCTCTCTCAATTCCTTTTACCATAGTAGGTGGAACATTCCCTCTTCCTAAAGCTTCTATTACCAATCCCTTATATCCTCTATCTATAGCAAAGTCTATAAAATCAGATCCCATTCCTGCGACACACTTTATCAATGCTACATCATCTTTTATATTTTCCACATTATATACTCTATGCTTAATGGTTTTTCTATAAAATAGAACTTTATTATTATCAACTATCCCTATAGGCCCAAAATTTGGTGTTTTAAATGCATTAAGTGCCATTGAATTTACCTTTGTAACTTCCGATGCTGAATTAAGCTCTCCATTAAAGCATACTAATACTCCTCTTCCCTTTGCATCTTCTGAAATTGCTGTACAAATAGAAGTAGCTAAATTGAAAGGTCCATCATATCCTAATTCAGAACTACTCCTCATGGCTCCAGTAACCACTATAACCTTCTCTGTATCTATAGTTAGGTCTAAAAAATATGCTGTTTCTTCCAATGTATCTGTTCCATGAGTTAATACTATACCGTGAATATCCTCTCGTTCTATAAGTTTCTTTATAAATTTGCTAAGTTCTAACATATTCTCTATTGTCATATGAGGAGAAGGTTTACTAGAAAAACTATACGATTCAACTTCAGCATAATTTTCAATACCAGTTACCATAGCCATTATTTCTTCACCAGTTAAACTTGGAACAGCAGCTTTAATTCGTTCATCTACTTTCATAGATATAGTTCCACCATTAAATACAACTGCAACTTTTTTCATAATTTCCTCCTAATGTTTATATTAAATAATAATACTGTCATATAAAATTTCTTCACATAACATAAATTTTTCATTTCTCAATTTAATTTATCTTTGTTTACTTTTAATTTACTTAATTTTATGTAACTAAAATAAAACTCTTGGTTTCCCAAAAGTTTAAAGTAAAATTATTTGTTGGTAGGGCGGCGTATCCTACATCTCTTTTTACTGAACTATCAGCGCGTGAGGAGCCATTTCTCACCTCAACAAACCTATAGCATAAATCTACCTTTACATTATATATTTCTTGTATGAATCTTTCAACTTATTTATATTATTGCCATTGAATTAATTTACCGCTAAATAATCTACTATATATTTTCCCATCAGTTATTGGATACATAGTGGATACATATATATAATCCCTTTTATCATTTATATCTATTCCTATTAAAATATTAGTTTCAGCTTTTTTAATAAGCTCTATATGGATTCCATTATCTGTAAGTTTATATACCCCTATATAATCAGGATTTTCAATTATTTCTTTCATACATTCTAGAATATTGCTAGTAATCTTTTTACCTAAATGTTTGCCATGTTTCTTCTTAATATGTTTAATTACTCCTTGAGACGCATAAATGGTACCTGTAAATTTCACCCCTAAATTTTCTGCCATTCTTTCTTTAAAATATCCTACTCTTTTATAGGTATAAAATCTATTTTCCATAATATTATCCCTCAATTCTAAATAGTGTATATTAGCTGTAAAATGCTCTTTATGTATACTATTCATTATACCTATATATATTTACAACTTATTCTAAGGGGAAAAAGAGGTTGGTTTTAAGCCAACCCCAGAAATTATAGTATGATACAAATTAAGCCTCCACTGCCCTCGTTAATAATCTTTTGCAATGTCTTCTGAATTTTACCTTGTACATCTTCAGGCATTTTGTACAACTTATTTTGTAGCCCTTCTCTTATCAATACTTCTAATGGTTTCCCAAACATATTACTTTGCCATAATGATGCTGGATCTTTATCAAATTGTTCCATTAAAGATTTTACAAGTTCTTCGCTCTCTCTTTCGGATCCCATGATTGGACTAATCTCAGTTCTAATATTTGCTTTAATAAAATGTAATGATGGGGCTGATGCCTTTAGTTTAACACCAAATCTGTTGCCTTGCTTAACCATTTCAGGTTCTTCAAATTTCATTTCTGAAAGTTGTGGAGGAACTAGTCCATATCCAGTTTCTCTAACATCAATTAACGCATCTTTAACTTTATCATATTCCTTTTTAGCAAAATTAAGCTCTTTTATTAAGGCTAATAAATCACTTTCACTTTGAACATCTAAATCGCAAATTTCACTTAATATATTATAGAATATTCCATCCTTTGGTTTTAATTTCAAATTAGCTTTTCCTTCACCTAATTTTACTGTATTCATTTCAATTGGAGCTAAATTTTCTTCATCTTTTAATAGATTAACAAATGACTTAATGTCTCTTACTCTATTAACATTTTCACACATTCTTTTAATAATATTAAAGAAATCTTTCTTAAGCCAATTATCTGGCTCTAGCTTCTCAATCCAAGATGGCATATCAATATCTATTTCTTTTACCGGGAATTCCTTAAGTACATGTTTAAAAACATCTTCTACGTCATCTTCATTCATATTTGCTACATCCATAACCTGAACTGTAACATCATATTTATCTTCTAACTCCTTCTTTAGAGTTCTAGTCTCAGGAGAATTTATATGTTTAGTGTTAAGTACAACTATAAAAGGCTTTTTTATTGCCTTTAATTCATCTATGACTCTTTCCTCTGCCTCTAAGTACTCATCTCTTTCAATTCCGGTTATACTTCCATCTGTTGTAATTACAAGCCCTATGGTAGAATGATCAGTGATAACCTTCCTAGTTCCTATCTCTGCTGCATCTTCAAAAGGTATCTCATATTCATACCATGGAGTATTTACCATTTTAGCTTCTTCTCCATCTAGATACCCTACTGCAGCTTTTACAATATAACCAACACAATCTACCATTCTAACCTTAAATTTTATATCTTCATCAATTGTTATTTCAACAGCCTCATTTGGAACAAATTTTGGTTCTGTTGTATGAATGCTTTTACCAGAACCACTTTGAGGCAACTCATCTTTTGCTCTTTCCTTCTTAAAATTGTTTTCAATCTTTGGTATTACCATAAGGTCCATAAATTTTTTAATAAATGTTGACTTTCCAGTTCTAACTGGGCCAACAACACCTACATAAATATCCCCCTGTGTTCTTTCAGCTATATCTTTGTATATATTAAAGCTGTCCATGGTGTACCCTCCTATTTATTTTTAACACTATATATATATTCTAAAAGTTTAAAAAATATACAACTTTTTCCACTTTTTACTTATATATAGTACTATATTATTTAGAGTACAAATATATTACAATAAAAAATGAGAAAAGCATTATGCTTTCCTCATATTAATTTTAATATATTTCATTTTTCTTTTCTCTCTCCATAAGTTCTACAACTGCATCTTTAGGATTCTTGTTATTAAAAAGTATTTTATATAAGATATCAGTAATTGGCATCTCAACATCAAGTTTTTCTTTCAATTCATAAAAAGCCCTACAAGCCTTAATTCCTTCAACTACCATTCCTACATCTTTAATAGCTTCATCTACAGATTCTCCGCTACCAATTAAGAATCCAGCTCTTCTATTTCTTGAATGAAGACTAGTACATGTTACTATTAAATCTCCCATTCCAGTAAGCCCAAGGAAAGTTTCTGGCCTACCACCTAGTTTTATACCAACTCTTACTATCTCTGCCATTCCTCTTGTCATTAGGGCTGCTTTAGAATTATCTCCATAACCTATTCCATCACAAACTCCTGCTGCCAACGCAATAATATTTTTAACTGCGCCACCTATTTCAACACCTACTAAATCGTCATTAGTATAAACTCTAAAGTTCTTATCTATAAATAAATCTTGCACTTCTCTAGTGGCATTCTCATCTTTAGATGAAACTACAACAGTTGTTGGAATATCGAACGCAACCTCTTCAGCATGACTTGGCCCAGATAGAATTACAACTTTATTATCTGGTAATTCTTCTTGTATAACTTGTGATAATCTTAAATTACTTCCTTCTTCTATTCCTTTTGCTATGCTTATAATAACAACATCTTTATCAATCTTACCTTTTAAAGATTTTGCTGCTGTCCTTATTACATGCGAAGGTACAGCTAAAATTACAAAGTTAACATTAATTAATGAATCATCCAAATCATTATAAGCGGTGACATTTTTAGGTATTTTTAGTTCCTTAATATATTTATCATTTTTTCTATTAATATTTATATCATCTACTACAGACTTATCCCTATCATATATGCTAACTTTATTTCCCTTATTAGCTAATAATATTCCTAAGGCAGTACCGAAGCTACCTCCGCCTAAAAAAGCCACATTACTCATAAATTATTCCTTCCTTTCCCTATATTCTATTTGAAGACCAGTACCACTAAAATCAAAACTATCTCTTAATTGATTTTCAAGATATCTCTCATAAGAAAAATGTCTTGCATTTGAATCATTCACGAAGAATATAAATTTAGGTGGTTTTGCTGCCACTTGAGTTGCATAGTAAATCTTCAATCTCTTAAGACTAACTATTGGTGGTTCCTTCATTAACACAGCTTTACTTATTACTTCATTTAGTATTCCAGTTGGAATTCTCTTTGAATAATTATCATAACATTCTTTTGCTATTTCTAATACTTTATGTGTTCTTTGACCTGTCTTTGCAGATATAAATAAGTATTTAGCATACTTTAAGAATTTAAGCTTCATTTCTAAGTCTTCTTTATATCTTTGCATTGTTTTATCATCTTTTTCTATTAGGTCCCATTTATTAACTATAACCATAATAGCCTTATTCATTTCATGAGCGTATCCAATTATTTTTTCATCTTGTTCAGTTACGCCTTCAGTTGCATCTATCATTAATATACATACATCTGCTCTCTCTATAGCAGCATATGTTCTTATTACAGAATATCTTTCTATTTCTTCTTTAACTTTACTCTTTCTTCTAATTCCAGCTGTATCCACTAATATAAATTTACCTATATCAGTTTCTAAAGCGCTATCTATAGAATCTCTTGTTGTTCCTGGAATATTGGAAACAATTAATCTTTCCTCTCCAAGCAATCTATTAATTAAAGAGGATTTTCCTACGTTAGGTTTACCTATCATAGCTATTCTAATAAACTCATCTTCTTCATCTTCGTCATTAAACTTATCAAAGTTCTCTACTACTCTATCAAGCATATCTCCAAGACCTAATCCTTGCGCTGCTGATATAGTTATTGGATCACCTATGCCTAAGTTATAAAATTCCCAAGCATTATCTTCTTCTTTTAAAGAATCAACCTTATTTACTACTAACACAACTTCTTTTTTACTTTTTCTAAGCATACTTGCTACTTCGTGGTCTGCAGGAGTTAACCCCTCTTTTCCATCAACAACAAAAACTATTACATCTGCTGTTTCTATAGCAATGTTAGCCTGCCTTCTCATCTGTTTTACTATTATATCTTCTCTTTCAGGTTCAATACCCCCTGTATCTATCATAGTGAAATTATAATTTAACCATTCAGCTTGAGCATATACCCTGTCTCTAGTTACGCCTGGCGTATCTTGAACTATAGATATTCTCTGTCCTGCTAATTTATTAAATAAAGTAGATTTCCCTACATTTGGCCTTCCAACTATTGCAACTATTGGTTTTCCCATTATTAGTCCTCCTTACAATTTGCATTTATTAAATCAATAAGGTCATCACCTGTATAATCACAAACTACAACCTTAACATTTAAAGCTTCTTCTATGTCATTAATTTTTAAGTCATCTAACATAACCATATCAGCTGGGGCTAATTCATAGCCCTTTCTAAACATGTTACTTGGCATAATTAAATACTCTGTTTTTATCTTACCTTTTAGCTGATCTATTATATCAGTACCCGTTAAAAGCCCTGCTACTGTTATAGTATTTCCAAAGAAGTTGTTAATAACCTTATATACATCTATTTTGATGTTAGAATTATGCTTCATTATAAGGTCTGCTGATCTTTTAATGTCATTGTAAGCTAACTCTCCTGTTACCATAGAAAAACTTCCTTTTAAATCTTTATTTAAAAACTCTAAAGATCTATTAATTACTTCTCTATAGTATCTTATCATTCCTACTCCATCTTCTAATTGATCATATTCTGAGTAAAATTCTTCATTTGGAACATCTATTCCGGCAGTTATATAAAACTCATCTGAAAGTCTTACAAATGGAGCACCAGTTTCGTCAATATACTTCTTTTGTAAATCTTGAATCATCATTATTTCATTTTTTGCTGATTCTTCTGTAAATGTATCTAGCTTAGGTAAATTTTCTCTAAATTTAGTAACTCCTACTGGAACTACTGCAACATTTTTTACATAAGGATATAATTCATATAAATCACTTACTGTTTTTCTTAGTTCCTCACCATTATTTATATTAGGTATACATACAACTTGAGCATGCATTTGAATTTCTGCATCTCTTAGTTTTTTTAGCCTTTCCAAAATAGCTCCAGCAAATCTATTTTTCAGCATTTTAATTCTAAGATCAGGATTCGTGGTATGTACTGAAATATTAATAGGACTAATCTTATATCTTATTATTCTATCTATATCTTCATCCTTCATATTAGTTAAAGTTACAAAGTTTCCTTGTAAAAATGACAGTCTTGAATCATCATCTTTAAAATATAAGGTATCTCTCATTCCTTTTGGATTTTGATCAATGAAACAGAACATACATTTATTTGAACAACTCTTTGCCTTATCCATTATTCCACCTTGGAATTCCAGCCCTAAGTCTTCACCATACTCTTTTTCAATTTCATATTCCCATATTTCTCCGTCTGATTTTTCAATCTCAAGAACAACATCTTCGTCTACGGCCAAAAATTTATAATCTATAATGTCATCTATAGGAGTTCCATTGATTGATATTAATACATCATTAACCTCAATACCAACTTCTTCAGCTATACTGCCCACATCAACTTTTTTTATTAAATTCTTCACTTTTTTTTCACCTCAATATCTATCAATATTATATTATTGACAAAAATTTATATTTATAAAAATCTAGTTATATTTTTGTAGTAATAATTTAAAAATTTATAACATTTTTAATTAAGCATAATCCGCCTAATTTTAATAATCACTTTATGTTATATTACATTATTAATATATTATAGTCAATAAAAAACATCCCCTGAAAGAGGATGTTTTTTAGAATCAATTACTTATTTATTCATTTAAATCAACATAATTACCCTTTTTGGAGAATATTATCCATTCGCAAATATTAGTTACATGATCTCCTATTCTCTCCAAATACTTTGATGCAAAAAGAATCTGAGTCCCTTGATTTATCATACATTCCTCTTTACCCAATTTTTTTAAAACTATACTAAACATCCCTTGATAAATTACATCTACCCTATCATCCATACGGCAGATTTCATAAGCAGCATCCTCATCTCTGTTTATATATGCTTCAATAGATAATTTTATCATATTAGTAACTATATCAACTAGCTCCCAAATCGGCGCTATTTCATCCGAAAAATTTACTCCCTTTACTCTAGGAACTATCTTACATATATCAACCGCATAATCTGCCATTCTTTCAAGATCAGTTACAATTTTAGATGTTGTATAAATACTTCTTAAATCTCTTGCTAATGGTGATTCAGTAGCCATAAATTTTATGCATTTTTCTTCTATGACTTTTTGAAGATCATCTACTTTATCATCATTTTTCATAACTTCTTTTGCTAAATCTACATCTTGATTTTTTAAAGCAGTCATACTTTCATATATTTGCTTTTCAACTAAACTAGCCATTTCGATTAATTCTGAATTAAGCAACTTTATCTTATTACTCATTACTTCTCTCATCATTTTTTATCACCTCTTAATAATTTTAGCCAAATCTTCCAGTAATATAATCTTCAGTTCTCTTATCTTTAGGTTTATAAAAAATATCCTCAGTATCTCCATATTCAATTATTTCCCCACTTAAGAAAAATGCTGTCTTATCTGCAATTCTTCCTGCTTGTTGCATATTATGAGTTACTATTATTACTGTATACTTCTTTTTTAATTCTTCCATTAATTCTTCCATTTTATTAGTAGAGATTGGATCAAGAGCAGATGTCGGCTCATCCATTAATATTATTTCAGGAGAAACTGCTATAGTTCTTGCTATACATAGCCTTTGTTGCTGTCCTCCCGATAAGCCTAAAGCACTTTTCTTTAATCTATCTTTTACTTCATCCCAAAGTGCAGCACCTTTTAGACTTCTTTCAACTATTTCATCTAAAGATTTTTTATCCTTTATACCATGTAGTCTTGGCCCATATGCTATATTATCATAAATTGACATTGGGAATGGATTTGGTTTCTGGAAAACCATCCCTACTTTTGTTCTTAATGCAATTACATCTTTGCTTTTATATATATCTTCTCCATCAACCAGGATTTCTCCTTCTATTTTTACATTATCTATTAAATCATTCATTCTATTGATAGTTCTGAGAAAGGTAGACTTTCCACATCCTGATGGTCCTATAAAGGCAGTGACCTTATTTTCTTCTAAATCTATATTTATATTTTTTAAAGCTTTATTATCTCCATAATATAAATTCAAATTTCTAACTTGAATCTTTTTAATCTCTTCTCTTGACATACTCACACCTCTTAGTATTTATAAATTAATAATTTGCCTTATTAAACTTCTTACTTACTACCTTTGCTCCTATATTTAATAAAAGTATTATAACTATTAAAACTATTCCAACTGCTGCTGCTTGCTCAATATCCCCAGCTTCTTGAGTTACTAAATACGATTGAACTGTAAGAGTTCTTGCACTAGACATTATTCCTTTTGGCATCTTTGCCACTGTACCTGCTGTTAATAAAATTGCTGCTGATTCACCAACTACACGTCCAACAGATAATATTGTTCCAACTATTATTCCTGGTATAGCACTAGGGACTATCACTTTATAGAGAGTTTGGAACCTAGTAGCACCAAGACCTAATGATGCTTCCTTATATGAAGGTGGAACTGCCTTCAAAGCTTCTTCTGTAGTCCTAATAATTACAGGTAATATTATAATCGCAACAGTAAGGGATCCTGCAAGCAATGAATATCCAAGCTTTAATGTAACCACAAAAAATATTGATCCGAATAAACCATAGACTATTGATGGTATTCCCGATAAACTTTCCGTTGCAAATCTGATAATTTTAACTATCTTTCCTTGTTTCGCATATTCTGTTAAATAAATAGCTGCTAATATTCCTATTGGAGTTGCTATAATTATTGAAATAAATACAGTATATAAAGTAGACACTATCATAGGTAATATTCCACCATCTCCTGATGCAGAATAATTCTTTGTAATAAAATCTATATTTATTAATCTATATCCCTTTAAGAATATAAATCCTAATATGAATATTAATATTGCTACTGTAATTGTAGCTGATAGCCATACTAATGCTTTTAATAAATTTTCTTTAAATTTTCTCATAACTAGTTACCTTCCTTACTAGAAAGTTTACTTAAAACTAAGTTTAATAATAATATAAATAAGAATAATATCACACCTGTCGCAAATAGCATTTCTTGATGAGTTCCAAATGCATATCCCATTTCTAATGCTATATTAGTAGTAAGTGGTCTTACTGAATCTGTGATTGAACTAGGTATTATAGGTGAGTTTCCTGCTACTAATATTATCGCCATGGTTTCACCAATCGCTCTACCTACACCTAATACTATGGCTGCTAAAATTCCTGATTTTGCTGCCGGAACAACAACCTTAAAAGTAGTTTCTATATGTGAAGCACCTAGGGCTAATGATCCTTCTTTATATGATTTAGGTACTGCTCTAATTGCTGTTTCTGAAACTGTTACAATTGTTGGTAACATCATAATCGATAAAACTATTATTATTGCTAAGAGACTTTGTCCCTTAGGAAGATTGAAAGTATTCATAAGCCATGGAACTATTACTGCTAGACCAAATATACCATACAAAACAGATGGAATCCCTGCTAGAAGTTCAACAGCACCTGAAATAAATTTTCCAACTCTTCTCGGTGCAATTTCTGCTATAAATATAGCAGTCAATATTCCTATAGGCACACCTATTATTACAGATCCTATAGTTGCTAATATAGATGCAATCATCATAGGCATAACTCCATATGTATCAGTACTAGGCAACCATTTACTACCAACAAAAAAGTCAATAAATGAATATCCCTTGCTTATGAATGGAGTTAACCCTTTATAAAAGACAAATCCTATAATTACTAATAAGCTTATTACCGCTATAAGAGCACTTGCTAAAAACACCCCTTTTGAAATACTTTCTATAATATACTTATTATTATTTTTTCTATTAACATTTAACATTCTTATCCTCTCCTATAAAAGTACAAATGCTTATCTTACTCACTTTTAACAAATCAATTATTTAACTGGGATCGCTTTATTATCCTTAACAATACTTTGACCTTCTTCATTTAAAATATAATCAATAAACTTTTGACCTTCTTCACTTAGGCTTCCTTCTTTATTTACTATGATAAATGGTCTTGAAATTTTATACTCTCCAGATTGTACGAGTTCAGCCTTAGGCTCAATATTTTCTACATTTACAATATTTACTTCTTCATCTAAGTACTCAAAAGATACAAATCCTATTGCATTTTTATTACCTACTACAGTTTGTTTGATTGATCCTGTTCCATTTGTTATTAATGCATCTGCTACTAATTCTTCCGATTTATATCCTATTATTTCTTGAAATGCATCTCTAGTCCCTGAACCTTCTTCTCTTGAAACTACTACTATTGGCCAATCCTTTCCACCTTCAATTTGATTCCAATTTGTTATTTTCCCTGTATATATATCTTTAATTTGATCAATTGTTATATTTTTTATTAGATTATTCTTATTTGTTATTATAGCTATACCATCAAAAGCTATTGTTGTTGCTTTTACTTCAGAAGCTTCTTCTGATTTTAATTCTCTCGAAGACATTCCTATATTTGATACCCCATTTATGGCATCTTTTATTCCTGCTGATGACCCTACTTCATTTATTTCTATTGAAATATTTCCGTTATCCTCTTCATATTTTTCCGCTAATTTCCCCATTAAAGGTCCAACAGATGTTGATCCTGAAATTGATATCGTTACTTGTTTTTTAGAGCTTTCTTCATTGCTATTTCTATCAGATAAATTACTTCCACAACCAACAGTACTTACTCCTACTATACCGACTAATAATGCTATTCCTATAAGGTTTAAACCCTTTCTCTTCATGATTTCTCCTCCAAATTAACAATTAACTTTTTATTCCATTACATATCTTATATATTAATATTAATCCCTAAAAGTTAAGTAAATATTAGTTGTGTGTTAAGAAAAGTTATAGTTATGTTAAAGATTTTAACAATTATTTATTTTTAATAATAAAAAAAGGTGTGTTAAAAGCAAATTAAAAAATTCTTTTAACACAACCTCTATAAATCATTATTGAGTAATTTTCTTGATTCTTCTAATTTTAATAGTAAACTTTGTACCTTCATTAATAATTGAATCTACGTATATTTCACCATTAAACATTTTAACAATATGTTTTACTATTGCTAATCCAAGACCTGTCCCACCTTTTGCACGGGATTTGTCTACTCTATAAAATCTTTCAAAGATTCTAGGTAAGTCTTCTGATGGTATTCCAATTCCATTATCTTCAACTTCTATATACTCATAATATTTATTTCTATAAGTCCTTATATTTATTTTTGACTCTTTATTTGAATATTTTATTGCATTTTCCACTAAATTTAACATCATTTGATAGAATTTATCTCTATCTCCAATAAGTTCTTTACTACCATTATTCTCAAAGAATATCTTAACTTCTTTATTGTTTACATGATTAACAAACATATCAATTACTTCTTCAATAACTTCAGAAGGATTAAATTTATCCTCTTTCATTTTATTATTATTTTCTATATTAGATAAAATTAGTATATCGTTTATTAAGGTTGTTAATCTTTCTGCTTCCTTGTCTATAATATCTAAAAACTTATTTCTAGTATTACTGTCTTCAACATATTTTAAAGTTTCTGCAAATCCTTTAATAGAAGTTAATGGAGTTTTTAATTCGTGTGAGACATTTGCAACAAATTGACTTCTAATGTTTTCTAATCTTTTAATATCAGTTATATCTAAAACTGTTGCAACTACTCCTATAGGTATTTTCTTAGAATTAATTATTGGAGCCTTTTTTATTCTAAGTTCCCTAGGAATAGGGTGCATTAATTTTATTTCCTTAGTTTCAATTTCATGAATGCTTCTCATAAATGAAATTATATCATAATCAACAATACATTCTGAAATTTTTTCTCCTATAATATCTTTATTTATACCAAATAAATTTTTAGCATACGGATTAATAAGAATTACATTTTGCTTATTATCTACGGCTATTACTCCACTCTCCATACTCTCTAGTATTGCTTCTAGTTTGTTTTGTTTATCTATGGAGTCTATAACCTTACTTTTAAGCTGCTCTGCCATATTATTAAAAGTATTTGCTAAAGATCCTATTTCATCATTAGTATGTATGTTTACTCTCCTACTATAATCCCCATTAGCAATCTTATTTGTTGCAAGTTCTAATTCTTTTAAAGGATAGATAATTGCTTTAATAAGTTTCAAAGAAAGCCCAATGGATAATAATACAACAAAGAACAGTATTATAAAATAATACTTTATATAGCTTTCATTTATAATCTCTATATTACTTATAGGTACTGAAGATCTAATTACCATATTATCATTTATTTTTGTTGCATAATAAATCACATTAATCCCTTCAGTATTACTATATCTTGTCAAAGAGTATTGTCCCTTTTCAAAAGCTCTAATTATCTCTTCTCTATCAGCATGGTTCTCTAAGTTATCATTTTGTGAGTCTTTTATAACATTGCCTTCTTTATCAACTATTGTGAATCTAACTTGAGACTTATTGATAGTAAATACTTCTAAAGCATTATTATCAAATTCATTATTTTTAATGATTATATCATTATATATTGCTAGAGATTCTTTAGTTTTTTCTATTTCTTTAACATTTAGTAATGCTATGAAAGAAGAAGTTACTACTATTAATGCAAATATTACAGTTATCAATGATGATGCTAATATTCTTTTTTTCATATCTAATTATTAGGATTAAATCTATATCCTACTCCTCTTATAGTTTCTATAAACTTTGGATTTTTATCATCAGATTCAATTTTCTTTCTTAAGTATCTAATATGAACATCAACAGTCCTTGTTTCTCCATAATACTCATATCCCCATATTTTATCTAATAGAGTTTCTCTTGTCAGTATTTTGCCTCTATTTTTTACTAATATCTCTAATAGTTCAAACTCTTTTAACGTTAAATCTATCTTCTTATCTAATATATTTACTTCTCTTCTTTCAAAATTTATAGACATTTCACTTGATTTATATAATTCTTCATTATCAACAGATGATTTAGTTCGCCTAAGAATAGCCTTAATCCTAGCTAAAAGCTCTCTTATGGAAAAGGGTTTTGTAATATAATCATCTGCACCAAGTTCCAATCCTAAAATTTTATCTAACTCTTCTCCTTTAGCAGTTAACATTATTATAGAGATATCCTTAGTATTTGAATCACTTCTTATAGCTTTACAAACATCATATCCATCTAATCCTGGAATCATAAGATCTAATAAAATCAAGCTTGGATTTTCTTCCTTTGATAATCTTACAGCATCAACTCCATTATTTGCTGTAATAACGTTATAACCTGAGCTAATTAAATTATAACTGATTAGTTCTACAATATGATCCTCATCATCTACTACTAGTATTTTTTCTGATGCCATTAGTATCCCCCCTATTTAATAAAAGCAAATGAAAATAATCTTCCATAAGTACCTACTGATTTTCTATACGAATATAATTTAATATTATTTTCACAGTAAGTGCATAGTTTCAAAGAATAAATATTATTTTCTTTTACTCCAAATTCTCTCAAATCCTTTAATATACATTCTTCTAAACTCAAGTTTCTCCCTTTAAATAATAAGTCTTCTTGTATTTTTGTCTTTTCAACAAAAGATTCTTTTAATTCTTCAGAAACTTCATAGCAACACTGTCTTATATGTGGCCCTATAAAAACTTTTGTTTCATTAAGATCTATTTTAAATTCATCTACCATTTTCTCTAATGTTTTTAATACTATTGAATTAAAGGTACCTCTCCAACCACTATGAATGGAAGCTATAATATTATTTTTAATATCTGCTATGATTATAGGTACACAATCTGCAGTAAAAACTCCGATTGCTGTATTTTTTTCTTTTGTAATTATAGCATCTCCCTCTTCATTTTTTATACTTCCACTAATATCATCATAAACATGAATCTTATCACTATGAATTTGATTTAAATATTCTATATTATCTAAATTAAAATCTTTAACTATACTATTTAAATTTTCTATCCCAAAATCTTTATGTCTATTAAAGCTTCTATCCTCAACTGCTGTTGAAAAAGCTATATTAATTTTCCCTAATTTATATATAAGAAAATCTTTTTTATTATTAAAATCTTTTTCATATAAGCTTATCATCTAGCCACCTCATTTAACTATTTTAATATATTTTATCATTTATTAATGTGTTTTTCTATTTTTTCAAAACACTATTGATTAATTTTAACCGATTTTTAACTTAAAATAAGTATAATTATTTAATTTTTATAATTAAAATAAAAAAAGCTGTTAAAATGATAAAAATCATTTTATTACAGCCTTTTACTTTTTTGAAACTAAACTTTTTATCTCTTCTAAAAATGTATTTATATCTTTAAACTCTCTATAAACTGAAGCAAATCTAACATATGATATTTCATCTACACTCTTTAGTCTATCCATTACCATTTCTCCAATAGCCTTGGAATTCACTTCTGTTATCATTTTATTAGAAATTGACTTTTCAATATCTTCTGCTAAATCTTCGATTTGCTGTCTAGATACAGGTCTCTTTTGACATGCTCTAATAAGTCCATTTATAATTTTTTCCTTATTAAAATTTTCTCTAGTTGAATCTCTTTTAACAACTAAAATTGGAATGTCTTCAACTTTTTCATATGTAGTATATCTCTTATTACATTTTAAACATTCTCTTCTTCTTCTAATTGTTGTATTATCATCTGTTGACCTAGAATCTACAACCTTACTTTCCTCAAATGAGCAAAAGGGACATCTCATCTATTTCACGCCTTTCTTAAGTTACTTTATGCCTAATTTAAATTATACATATTTCTCACTATTATTTCTATAACTTTTTATAAATTTAGACTTCTATATCACTACTATCAACTAATATCACTTCTATTCCTGCCTTTTTCACCTTACTCCAAGGGATTTCGATATCTTCGTCTTTTGCAAACCATCCCTTAGCCATACCAGGTAATAATATAGAAATCACTTTACTTTCTTTAATGTCTATTACAAAATCCTTAATATATCCTATCTTGCTACCAGTCTTTATATCTATTACCTCCATTGTTCTAAGCGCATTTAATGAATGTAATAACAATTCATTTTCATCAATTGGTCTTTCTTCTTCCATTTTAATATTATCAAAAAATCCCATAAAAACCTCCTATTTTTATAAAGCATGTACACATTTATATATTTTTATAGAGCTCTTTTAGAGCTCTATACATATTTTCTCATGTGTTTTAACGCAGTTTTTTCTAGTCTTGATACTTGAGCTTGAGATATTCCTATTTCATCAGCTACTTCCATTTGAGTTCTACCATTAAAGAATCTCAAAGTTAATATAAGTTTTTCTCTATCATTTAATTTTTTCATAGCTTCTTTAATAGATATATTTTCTAGCCAACTTTCATCCGTATTTTTAGAATCACTTAACTGATCCATAACATAAATTGCATCTCCACCATCATGATATATTGGCTCATATAAAGATACTGGATCTTGAATAGCATCTAAAGCAAATACAACTTCTTCTCTAGGTAAATTTAATTCTTTCGCAATTTGTGAAACTGTAGGTTCTTTATTATTTTCTTTTATTAACCTATCTCTTACCAATAACGCTTTATATGCTATATCTCTTAAAGATCTACTTACTCTTATAGAATTGTTATCTCTTAAATATCTTCTAATTTCACCAATTATCATAGGAACCGCGTAGGTTGAAAATTTAACATTTTGGCCTAAATCGAAGTTATCTATGGACTTCATTAAGCCTATACATCCTACTTGGAATAAATCATCTACATTTTCTCCCCTATTATTAAACCTTTGAATTACACTTAAAACTAATCTTAAATTACCCTTTATAAAGGTTTCTCTTGCACTTTTATCCCCATCTCTCATTCTTAATAGTAATTCTCTTTTTTCTTTTTCTTTTAAGATAGGTAGTTTTGAAGTATTAACCCCACAGATTTCTACCTTATTAATAATCAAGTTATCAACCCCTTCGGAAGTAATATCATACTGCATTAAAAAGTATCCCCGAGACTGATATGTTTTATACTAAAGACAAACTAAATCATCTTATTGATTTCTTTTTTTAATCTATTAATAATTTTCTTTTCGAGTCTTGAAATATATGATTGAGATATCCCAAGCATGTCAGCCACTTCCTTCTGGGTCTTTTCTCTAGTTCCATTTAACCCAAATCTTAACCTAACAATTTCTTTTTCTCTATCATTTAAATGTTTAAGTGCTAAAAATAATAATTCTTTATCAATTTCATCTTCTATCAAATTATAGACTATATCATTTTCAGTCCCTAAAATATCTGATAATAAAAGTTCATTACCATCCCAATCGATATTTAATGGCTCATAAAATGAAATTTCAGCCTTTACTTTGCTATTTCTTCTTAAATACATCAAAATTTCATTTTCTATACATCTTGATGCATAAGTTGCAAGTTTTATCTTTTTCTCTGGATTAAAAGTGTTTACAGCCTTTATTAATCCTATTGTACCTACAGAGATTAAATCCTCTACTCCAACCCCAGTATTTTCAAATTTTCTTGCAATATACACAACTAATCTTAAGTTTCTTTCAATAAGAATATCTCTTATTGTCTCATCCCCATGTATTAATTTATCTACTAATTCCTCTTCCTCATCTTTTTTCAATGGTGGTGGTAATGCTTCACTTCCACCAACATAGTGTACATCACTTTTCAAAATCTTTAATTTTACTAAAATTCTATTTATCAGTACCTTTATTTTTATCATAACTATACTACTCCTCTTGATAATAATGCATTGAACTCATTTTCTTTGCTTAGTTTATTTTTACATTTACAAACTATAACCTCTACATCTTTCCATTCTTTATCTTCACCTCTAATTCTTACTTTCTTAGATTTAAATCCTCTAAGATTTCCATATTCACCTATTGTACTGTATGGTATCGAAAATTCTTCATCACTCTTTATATTAAATTCCTTAAGAAAATCTCCCTCAATTATTATACATGGCAAATTTGTTACAGGCTCCCTAAGGCCATTGCCCGTATCTAATAGTCCTTTAATTAAAATAGATTTCTGTTCATTTGAAATTTCTATATCATAAAGAAAATTTTGAACTAATGTCCTATCTTTCAAATAGTCAATTACTCTAACTATGACTATATAAAATGACATTAATGATAGTAATAAATATTTAATTGAATAATTATCAATCGAATAATCTTCAAAAAAACTATAATAATTTTCAATCATAGAAAATGAAAAAGTAATACCACATAGAGTAAATGCTAATATAATGAATGTAGTTGATGATTTTATTACTTTAAGTAAATTTGTATTTTTTGTACTAATCATAATCATTAATAAAATTACAATAAGCTTAAAGGGTAAAGAAACTAATATCTTATTATCCATAAACAAAACAAGTGTGTACAATGCACCAAGGATTGCTGCTAGATAAACTGTCTTATAATACTTATATCCTAGAACTTTTAATGCAATTAACAATAAAAATAGATTAATTATAAAATTTTCAATTAAAAGTATATCTATGTATATAACCATTTACCTTCCCCCTTTGTATTTAAATTATAAACTGTTTCATTTCAAAATTTTGTCATAATAACAAACTGTTTTTTTAATTTTAATCTGTAATTTACTACATTTAATTACAGTTATTAAAGTTTTTACATAAAAACTAACAAAGTTTTGTAATATAATTATTAATATGTTTTAAAATAAAAAAAAGACCAAGAAATTTGTATTCTTGGTCTTCAATACTTTAATTAACTATTTTCTTGATCTTAAAAAACTTGGAATATTTACACTCTCAGTTTCAATATCTAAAAGTGGGTCTACTCTAGTTGTTGTTTCTGTAGTTACTTTTTCATTTTCTTTTTCTTTTTCTTCTTTAACTATTTTCTTTTCAAAAATAGGTTCACGATTTAATAATCTATTATTATCTTCTTCAAATCCTGTAGCAATTACTGTTATTCTAATTTCATCTGTTAATGTTTCATCAATAACAGCACCGAATATTATATTAGCATCTGGATCAGCTGCTTCCCTAACTATGTCAGCTGCTTCATATACTTCTATTGCACCTAGATCTACGCCACCAGTAAAGTTTATAATAACTCCTGTAGCTCCATCAATTGAAGTCTCTAAAAGCGGAGATGAAATTGCTTGTTTAACAGCATCTTGTGCCTTATTATCTCCTGTTCCATTACCAACTCCCATATGAGCTAATCCCTTATTTAACATAACAGTTTCTATGTCAGCAAAGTCAGCATTAACAACTCCAGGAATTGTAATAAGATCTGATATAGCTTGAACCCCTTGTCTTAATACTTCATCAGCTAATTTAAATGAATCTAATAAAGTTGTTTTCTTATCAGCCATACTTAATAATTTTTCATTTGGTATTATAACTAAAGTATCGACTGCTTTCATAAGGTTTTCAATCCCCATTTCCGCATGTCTCATTCTTCTTTTCCCTTCAAATGGGAATGGTTTAGTCACTACTCCAACAGTTAATATATTCATAGACTTTGCTATTTCAGCAACTATAGGTGCTGCTCCAGTACCAGTTCCGCCTCCCATACCAGCAGTTATGAATACCATGTTAGCTCCTTTAATTGATTCAGCTATTTCTTCTCTACTTTCTTCAGCGGCCTTTTTTCCAATCTCAGGATTAGCTCCTGCTCCAAGACCTTTTGTTAATTTTTCTCCAATTTGTATTTTCACATTAGCATGTGATAACATTAAAGCTTGCTTATCTGTATTAACAGCGATAAATTCAACATTTTTAAGTCCTTCAGCGATCATTCTATTTACGGCATTACCACCGCCGCCTCCGCAACCAATTACCTTAATATTGGTTAATTCTTGCATATCTACTTCGAAATCTAACAAAATAATTCCTCCTTTAGAAAATAACTACTAGTAATTTTTCTACTTTGTTTCTTTTCATAATTAAACAATTTAAATAATCTCAAATTCACTAACTATATAACTACTTATACATTAATTTTACATCATATTATACCATTTTAACAATACTTTAATAATCAAATATTTAAAATTTTTGTTATATAAAGTAAACTTTTGTATTTTTTTGAATTTTTACATTCTGTATAAACTAAATTTTACAACATTTCAAAAATTATGTAA